>QKII01000433.1 GCA_003249625.1 Propionivibrio sp.
TCTTGTCCGAGCAGGGGTTGGGGCGACCGTTTCAACGCTACGACCGCAGCATCGATGTGCATCTGAGCAGTATCCGGCACAAGTTGCCGCTTCTCTCGGACGGGCGGCCGCGCATCCAGGCAGTGTTGCGCAAGGGTTATCAGCTGTTGACCGACTGACGCTCCGTTATGACGCCTTTCCTCCGTGGGCGCCTATTCTGGAAGATCTTCGTTTTTTTCTTCCTGGCGCAGGTAGCCGGCATCGTGGCAACCGGTGTGGCTATCTGGGCGACGCTGCCAGATGGCGCCAGTGGTTTTCCTCCACCTCCTCCCGAAGCTGCGCCGGCCGTGCCGCGTCCAGATATCTCAGCGCCCATGAGCTTGCCACACGCGCCGGACGGTCCACCTTTGCCGCCGACCGGGCCGCAGTTTCCGCTCAAGCACCTGTTGGCCGGAACCGTCGCCAGTCTGGTTTTTGCTGCCCTGCTGGCTGCGTACATCGCTCGGCCGGTCCGACGCCTGCGCGCGGCACTGCAGGCCGGCGCCAGCGGGCAGTTGACTACCGATTTGACCGAATCAATGGGCGGTCGGCGCGACGAACTTGCCGATCTCTGCCGGGATTTCGACCGCATGGCCAATCATATCGATCAGCTGATGCAGGGGCAAAGGCGCCTGATGCACGATGTGTCGCACGAAATGCGTTCGCCTCTGGCCCGTCTGAGCGCAATTGTCGGACTGGTGCGTCAGCAGCCGGAGCGGATGGATGAGTGCCTCAATCTGCTTGAACACGAATCGGCGCGCATGGATCGGCTGGTTAGCGAACTGCTTACGTTATCGAGGCTGGAGTCGGGGATCGTCGGGCGGGGGGAAGATATTATCGATTTGGCGGAGCTTCTGTCCGATGTCGTTTCCGATGCGGAGCCGGAGGCGGAGCAGGCTCTCTGCCAGGTGGAATTTGCCGCAGACAGCGTCCTTCCGGTGCGCGGTGAGGCGGAGATATTGCACCGGCTATTCGATAACCTGCTGCGCAATGCGCTGGCCTACGCAAGTGGTGGTGGCTGGATCGGCGTTCGTGCTGACCGCGAGGGAGCTAGCGTTCTGGTGTCTGTTGAAGATCGCGGTCCAGGTGTGTTGAGTTACGACTTGGATAAGCTTTTCGAACCGTTCTTCCGAGGAAGCCTGGCGTCTGCGCGCAAAGGGCACGGCCTTGGTTTGGCCATTGCTCGTCAGATTGCCGTCAGCCATGGTGGCAGCATCGAGGCGGAAAATCGTCGCGAAGGTGGTTTGCGCGTCAGTGTGCGTTTGCCGCTTGTCAGAGAAATGTCAGTGGCCGAGGCGGTTACAGCACCTGGTTGACCAGTCGATCGGCGCGTACGCGGGCCAGTCGCTTGATCAGACGCTGGGCGGCTTCCGGATAGTTCTCGACCGGCTCCAGTGCGTCCGCGCTATCCAGGCGTTGCGTGTGGGCGAGGATCCGTTCCAGTTCTGCAGCGTGTTTCTCGCGCAGCATGGCATTCGGGTCGTGGATCAGCAGACCGTTTTCCAGATCGAGTCGCCAAGCGCGGGGGTTGATGTTATTGCCAGTCAACAGGGCATAGCGGTCATCGACGAGCAGGCCTTTCAGGTGGAAGGTATTGTCGTCGTGCCGCCACAGGAAAATATTCAGACGCTGCTCGTCAATTGCGGCCTGGCGGGCTTTGCAGAAGCGCCGCAGGTTTGCTTCATAGAGATACGGTAATGCGCCGATGGCCTTGAACGGCTCGTCGGGAGGGATGTAAAAGTCGTTGGCTGTCTTGTCGCCGATTACGATTGTTACCTGACATCCCGCGCGCAGTCGTGCGTCGATGGCACGGGTAACCGGACCGGGTAGGTTGAAGTAGGGCGTGAACAGGGTTAGTTGCTCGCGTGCTTCGCGGATCAGCGTGACGATCGTTCTGTTCAGTTCGTTGTCCCGGGCGCCGAGTCCAAACAGCGGTGTGACACCGATTTCGCCTTGGCGGACGAGGTCGCCCGTGAAGCGATAGCGCGTTTTCGCCAGTTCGCGACGGAACTTGATGATCGCTGGGCGCAGTTCGGTGGTACGCGGAACGTCGGATACGTTCAGCAGGCGGACCGCTGTATTCTGAATGAAGGAGCGGTCGAGCGTGGTAGCCATGCAGTCGGCTAATGCGCGGCTTTGGATCAGATGGTATCGGTCAAGGCGATAGCGTTGGTGGCGCTGAAGGTATACGTCGTTCAGGCTGGCGCCGCTGTACAGCACAGTGTCGTCGACGATGAATCCTTTCAGGTGCATGACGCCCATGAATTCGCGGCGCTGGACGGGAACACCGTAGATATTCACGCCGGGACCGAAACGTTCAGCCATGGCGCGATACATCGCGGCATTTCCGTCAGACTGAGCCTTGCCGATCAGTCCGCGCTGGGCACGGTGCCAATCGACGAAGACGGCGATCTCCAACTCGGGCCGCGCGGCCCTTGCTGCATACAACGCTTCCAGTACCTCCCGGCCGCCATCATCGTCCTGCAGGTATAGTGCAGCGAGCAGAACGCGGTGTTGCGCTGTTCCGATGAGTCGGAGCAGCGTCTCGCGATAGACCGCTGGGTTATCCAGTACCTCGAAGTTCTCTGCCATGACCGGGATGGCCGGCAACGCGTCGAGCGGCGTCCAGCGACGTGTTTTTTCCCGCCAGTTGCGCCAGACGCTGGAGAGCCCTCTACGGGGTATTGGTTGCGTTTGAGTGAGTTCCACGTAGTGGATTATACCTAGACGCGGTTTCTCGTCTTCGTCGATTACTCTTTTGACTGCATTCAGCGTTTTTTCCGGATGACGTAGCGTACGGCGAGTCCGGCGAGCAGTCCCCAGAATGCACTGCCGATTCCCAACAGGGCAAGGCCGGACGCGGTGACCAGGAACGTGACCAGCGCTGCGTCGCGTTCTCCGTCGTCGTGCAAAGCGGCGCCCAGACTGTTGCCGATGGTGCCGAATAAGGCGATGCCAGCGATGGCGGCAATCAGTTCCTTTGGAAACGCCGCGAATAGTCCGGCGACCGTAGCACCGAAAATTCCTGTGACGAGATAGAACACTCCGGCCCACACGGATGCCATATAGCGACGCTCGGGGTCAGGGTGCGCCTCGGGACTCATGCATATCGCTGCGGTGATTGCAGCCAGGTTGAACGAGAATCCACCAAAGGGTGCGAGCAACAGGCCGGTGAGCCCAGTCCAGCCGATCAGCGGCGATATCGGGGTCCGATAGCCGTTTGCGCGCAGGACGGCTACGCCGGGAACGTTTTGCGATGACATCGTGACAATGAACAGCGGAATGCCAACACCGATCAATGTGGCGAGGCTGAAGGTTGGCATGGTGAATAGGGGTTTTGCGACGGCGAGGGTCAGTGTTGTCGTCTCGATCATGTCGCCGACTATTGCCCACAGCAGGCCAACGAGGAAGGTCAGGGGGACGGTGTAACGGGAATTAAGCCGGCGACCGACGAGGTAGGTGCCGAGCATTAGGCCGACCAGCGCTGGCTGGCTGCTGAACGCGGAGAACACGTTGAGCCCAAAGCGTAGCAGCACGCCGGCGAGCATCGCGGCAGCCAGTGTCTTCGGAATGTGCTTCATCAGAGTTTCGACCCAGCCGGTAACGCCGCAGAGAGTGATCAGCGCTGATGCGAAGAGAAAGGCACCGATAGCCTCGCCCATCGGCAGTCCGACGAGTGAGGTGCCCAGCAGAGCGGCACCGGGGGTGGACCACGCCGTGAGCACCGGACTGCGGAAATGCAGCGACAGGCCGATGCACGTGACACCCATGCCGAGGCCCAATGCGAGAAGCCAGGAACTCAGCTGCGCCGGGCCGGCACCTGCAGCCGTAGCCGCCTGGAAGACGATTGCTGCCGAACTGGTGTAGCCGACCAGAACGGCGATGAATCCGGCGGAAATCGAGGGGAGACTAAAAATCCCTTTCATTGGGTAGCGCCCTGTTTTGTCGTTGATCGGTGTGCGTTATAGCGCACATTAAGTGGCATGCTACCATTGTGCGTTATAGCGTACAAGATCACTTTCATGAGCGAAAATTCTGGAGAACCCCATCTCTATCTTCCCGCTGCGTTGCGTACGCTGCGCCGAGCGCGGGGTTGGAGTCTCGATTGCGCCGCGCAGGAGACGGGCGTCAGCAAGGCGATGCTCGGACAGATCGAGCGCGGGGAGTCGAGCCCGACGATTGCTACCTTGTGGAAGATCGCCAGTGGTTTTCATGTCTCACTTTCCTGTTTCCTCGGGCCGGTGCCTGATGGCAACGAAGCTGGGACGGTTTTCCGGCAGGCAGCGGCGCTGCGGCATCAGCCCGGTACGGATGGAATGCTGGTTGCCCCTCTGTTTCCTTACGAGCCGCGCTACGGCTACGAACTATTCGAGTTAACCCTGCCGCCAAACTATGTTCGCGAATCCGACGCGCACGAACCCGGCGTGACTGAGACGGTTATCGTCCTTGCCGGGAGCATGGAGATACTTGTGGACGGCACGTGGAAACGCCTGACAGTAGGCGATGCGGTGCGTTTTCCCGCGGATCGGCCACACGGTTACCGCAATCGTCTCAAGGTTCCGGCCGTATTCCACAACCTGATCCATTACCGCTCGCCGGCGACTTGCTAAAATTCGACGTATTCAACGGCCTACAGGACTTTTGCCATGACCGGAACGACCTCTGCACCCCTTGCCCTGGCGCTGCGCCGCCTCGGAACACCGCTCAGCCCATCGGCGACGCGCGTCATGCTGCTCGGCGCCGGCGAACTCGGCAAAGAAGTCATCATCGCCCTACAGCGCCTTGGTGTCGAAACGATCGCCGTCGATCGCTATGCTGACGCGCCGGGGATGCAGGTCGCCCACCGCTCTCACGTTGTGTCGATGACCGACGGGCCGGCGTTGCGTGCATTGATCGAACAGGAGCGTCCTCATCTCGTCGTTCCGGAGATCGAGGCCATCGCCACGGACATGCTGGTCGACATTGAGCGCGAGGGGCTCGCCGAGGTCATCCCGACCGCGCGGGCAACGCGCCTGACGATGAACCGGGAAGGCATCCGTCGCCTGGCCGCCGAGGAACTCGGTTTGCCGACGTCCCCGTATGCCTTCGCTGACTCGCTGAACGCGCTGCAGACGGCCATTGACGCGGGTGTCGGCTATCCGTGCCTGGTCAAACCGACAATGTCTTCGTCGGGCAAGGGACAGTCGTTGCTGCGTGGGCCGGATGATGTCGCCAAGGCGTGGGAGTACGCGATGCAAGGTGGTCGCGTTAGTCAGGCTCGCGTGATCGTCGAAGGCTTCGTTGATTTCGAGTATGAGATCACGCTACTCACCGTGCGCGCCCTCGGTCCCGACGGCGAGATCCAAACGCATTTCTGCGCGCCGGTGGGACATATCCAGAAAAACGGCGATTACGTCGAATCCTGGCAGCCGCAAGCGATGAATCCTGTCGCACTGGAAAAGGCGCAGGCGATTGCCCGGTCTGTTACCGGCAGCCTAGGCGGGCGTGGTCTGTTCGGCGTCGAACTCTTCGTTAAGGGCGAGCAGGTTTGGTTCTCCGAGGTTAGTCCGCGTCCGCACGATACGGGGCTCGTAACGCTCGCCTCGCAACGTTTCTCCGAATTCGAGCTGCACGCCCGCGCTATTCTCGGATTGCCGGTCGATGCATCACTCCGTGCTCCAGGCGCCTCCGCAGTGATTTACGGGGGCGTCGACGCCAAGGGGATTGCCTTTGAGGGTGTCGCCGAGGCGCTCAGCGTTCCTGATACTGATCTGCGCCTTTTTGGCAAGCCGGAGAGCTTCACGAAACGCCGGATGGGGGTCGCGGTGGCGACTGGCGCCGATACCGATGAGGCCCGTGGCCGAGCCAAAGAGGCAGCCAGCAGGGTACGTCCCATGGCAACGACGGAGTAAGCACGCACAATCTCCCGCCCGGTGCCTGACCGGCGCGGCTCAGCACGATTTCTCTTTGCGGGGCAGGGAGCGCCTTGATTAGTCTGTTCATCATGATCTTTTGGATTTTTCGGACAGAAAGGGAGGGAGAGCCTGGTGATGGCGAGTTTGGAGCGGCAGTGGACATATTTCTCAGGGCGGATGTTGATGATCGGCTTCGGCGGTGTTGCTCAGGGAGTACTGTCCCTTCTGTTGCGGCACATTGCGATGCGTCCTCGACAGATAACCGTTCTTGCCCCGGCAGAATGTGATTTTTCGGTTGCCCAGGCATATGGCGTATTGGTGGAAAAGCTCGCCGTTACGCGTTCCAACTTGTCCCCGGTGCTGTCGTTACAGCTTGGTGCCGGAGATTTTCTGCTTAATCTTTCTGTGGACGTTAGTTGCGTCGAACTCATGGCGTGGTGTCAGGCGCATGGGGTGTTGTATCTGGATGCCTGTACGGAGCCTTGGACCGGCGGATATCTCGACGCATCGCTCACGCCTGAATCGCGCACTAACCACGCCTTGCGGCAAGCGGCGCTGAGATTGCGGAGAGAGGCCCCGGGATTGCCGACGGCGGTCATCACGCATGGAGTAAATCCTGGTCTCGTATCACATTTCGTCAAACAGGCGCTTCTCAATCTCGCGCAAGATCTGCTGCCTGGCGAAAGAGAGCCTCAGGACCAGACCGGTTGGGCACGCCTGGCAAAGATCCTCGGAATTCGTGCCATCCACATTGCCGAGCGCGATACGCAGGTACCCGCCAACCGCAAGGAAATCGGGGAGTTCGTCAATACCTGGTCCGTTGAGGGGCTTCACGGCGAGGCTTGTCAGCCTGCAGAGTTGGCTTGGGGGAGTCATGAGCGACGACTTCCAGCCTGCGGCCGGTTGCTTGATGGCTCGAGCAGGGCCGTGTGGTTGAATCGTCCGGGTGGTGCGACACGCGTTCGCAGTTGGACGCCACTTGAAGGGGGTTATCACGGTTTTCTGATCACGCACAGCGAGTCACTGTCGATTGCCGACTGTCTCACTTTGCGAGAGGGTGATGCCGTGCTGTATCGTCCGACGGTACTTTATGCGTATTACCCGTGCGACGATACGGTGCTTTCGCTGAATGAAGCTGCTGGGCGGGACTGGCGACTGCAGGCGCGACAGCGGCTGCTGGGGGGTGACGACATCGTCTCGGGCATGGATGAACTGGGTGTCTTGCTTCTAGGGCACGCGAGAAAGGCCTACTGGTACGGCTCTCGTCTGACGATCGAAAAGGCACGGCAACTCTGCCCATTCAATAATGCGACCAGTCTGCAGACGGCGGCCGGGATTCTCGCAGGCGTGATATGGGCGATCGAGCATCCCGCAGTCGGGATCGTCGAACCGGACGATTTGCCATTTCGGGAACTGATGGCCGTCGCCGAGCCTTATCTGGGCGAGATGGCTGGTGCTTATGGGGACTGGACACCTATGAGAGATCGTTGCGTGCTGTTTGAAGATGTTTGGGATAATGATCCATGGCAGTTCACAAACATGCTCGTTGAATAGCTCCGAAGTCCCTGGATGGCCAAGGGGCGTCGCGTACTTACGTTAATATGACGAGCGTTGGGTAAGCGCAGTAACTTCGGTGACTGGGGAAGGGGCGTTTTCCAAGTGGGACGTAGTTGTCTTGCAATTTTCTTGTTCTCTTGAGGTTGGTTCTGTGGATCCTATGCGTCAGCCAGAATGCGTTGTCTCGGAACAGTCGCAAGATGTTCTGTCAGTCGTGTGCCTGTGTGCTGAATGGTGCGGTACGTGTCGGGAGTACGAGATCGAGTTCGGCAAACTGGCGCATGCGTTTCCGGGAACTCGTTTTTCCTGGTGGGATATAGAAGAGCGCGCCGACAGTCTCGGTGATCTCGATATAGAGAATTTTCCGACGGTCCTAATTCGCCGGGGGGGGCTAATTCTTTTCTATGGGACGATGTTGCCGCAGATCGGGTTGTTGCGCAGGCTCATCGAGTCATTTTCGGAACTGAGCGCCGAGGAAGCGCGAGAATATGCTCTCTCCAGCACTGAACGGAGCGGTTGGCAGTCGAATGTCGATCTGTCGCTGATAGGTCTTGATCAGGCGTCGCAACCCTGATTCGGTGCGGGCGTCAATAGCATCCATGGGGACCCCGGCCAAACTTCTGCAGAAGCGGAGCAGAATACCTGTCCTATTGTTAATGGTTGCAATGGGAATGCTGTCTTTCCTCGTTGTGGTTTTGCTTTTTTATGATTACAACGCGCAGATCCGTAAGGCCGAAGGATCTACACGGCAGATGGCGAACCTACTGGCTTCGCAGTTTGGCGAGCGTATTAGCCGCGTGGATGCCGAGTTGCGGGCGCTATCCTCTGAAATTGTCCGAACGATCTTGGTTACCCCAGCGGCAAAGCAGCTCCATGAAAGCGCCCAAATCGGCCTCTTTGCGCGCGTGTCAAACGTTGACGGCGTTAGCGGGTATAGCATCTTTAATGCGGATGGAATGGTCGTGTATTCGTCGTATGACGGCGGACGTGCGGTGAGTGTCGCTGAGCGAAACTTTTTTCGGCAACTGCGTAGAGATCCCTCGTCGCCGCTGGTTCTTACTCCTTCCCTGAAGAGCCAGTTTCCAGGAGAGCATGTAATAGTTATCGCACGTGGGGTGCGGGATGAGAGTGGTGCATTCATGGGAGCCGTGTTCGCCACGCTGAACATTGGTGATCTCCAGAGCCTGATGGTGGACGCGGATTCAGAGAAGAGCGCAGCTATCACATTGACGCAAGCAGATGGTCGCATACTCATCGGCTCCTATCGGGGTAACCCTGTAGCGAAGCGCGACGGGCGTGACTGGGCGCCTCTTTTTGTTGAGTACGTCGCCGAGGTAAATCCGGGAGGCACGATTGGCCGTACAGGCGGAGCCGTTAATCCGTTGTACGTCACGGCAGGAATGAGCCGGGATACAGTGTTGGGGGTCTGGCTCGTTAAGTCGCTCGTTTCCGCTAGTGTGATAATTCTTGTCATTGGCTTGGTTCGTGTTCTTGTCGGCCGGTTGCGCCGTATGCGACAGCGTGAGGCAAGTATTCTTGGCGACCTGGCCGTGAGCGAGTCGCAATTCAGCGATTTGGCAAAACTGGTTCCAGTCGGAATTTGCCGTCTGGATTCTTCCGGAAAGTGCCTGTTTGCCAACGACTGGCTTTCGACCATGCTCGGCTATACCCAAGGTGCTTTGACTGGTCGCGAGTGGCTGGAGTTTGCTGACCGGGACGGGCGACAACAACGGGGTGATAGGCAAGTTGGCATATCTGTCGTTCCTGGAGTGAGCGAATATCAGTTGCGAGGGGCAAAAGGGGAGCGCTTTCACGTAATCGGCGAGTCCAGAGTCGAGTGCGGTATAAATGGCGAGGCGCTCGGATATGTCATTGCACTGACCGATATTACTGCGCAGAAACTGGCGGAGGCAGAACTCTTCAGGGCAAAGCAGGAGGCAGAGCTGGCGAACAAAGCGAAGGCCCGGTTTCTTGCAGTGGCGAGCCATGATCTGCGTCAGCCGATTCAGGCGATAAATTTGTTCAAGGATGCGTTGATTCGGGCAGATTTGACGGCCGAGCAGCAGAGCATTGCGCGATTCTTGTCTCTGTCGGTGAATACTCTAAGTGAACTGCTGTATTCGTTGCTTGATTTCTCGAGGCTGGATGCAGGCATGGTCCAGCCACAAAAGCGCCAGATGGAAGTAGAAGATATTTTTCGCTCGGTCGATGAACTCTTCTCCTCCGTTGCGCAGCAACGAAATTTGCGTTTCAAGTTCTTCTATCCTTTCAGAGGGTTGGCTGTGTTTACCGACCCGGGGCTTTTGCTTGGTGTCTTGCGCAACTTGATAGATAACGCGTTCAAGTACACGGAGACGGGCGGGGTGTTGGTCGGAGTTCGCAAACGTCGAGGTCGATTCCTTATCCAGGTTTGGGATACGGGTATTGGCATACCGGACGGTGTTGGGGAGCGAGTGTTTGAAGAGTGTTACCAGGTGAGTAATCCCGCACGCGATCGAGCGAAGGGTATCGGGATCGGCTTGTCTATCGCACGTCGGACGGCCCGCTTGATCGGTGGCGATGTTGTATTTCGGTCTCGCGAGGGGCGTGGGTCTGTATTCGAAATATCCCTTCCGTTGAGTGACATTGCCGAAAGCGCGGGTGAGTTGAGCGACCTCTCTTCAGGCTTGCCGAAAGAACATCCCTTGCCGGTGGATTATTCCGCGTTCAGCGGGTGGCGGGTCGTCGTAGTCGAGGACGATCCTGTCGTGGCGAAGTCGATCGAACTCTCGTTGCAGGCGTTGAACATGGATGTCTCTGTATTTGGTAGTGCCGAAGAAGCGGTTGCTTCGCCGCGCTTGCTGGGAGGTGATTTCTATATATCGGATTACGTTCTTCCCGGAGAGAATGGCATTAGCTTGCTGGAGAAGATCCAGAGTCGTTCGTCCAGTCCAATACGCGCCATTCTCATGACAGGCGCGACATCGCCGGATCAACGGAAGGCAATTCATTCTCAGAGATGGCGCGTATTGCTTAAGCCCGCAGATCTTTCACTGATCCTGTCGATAATGAATGATGTCGTCAGGGAGGAAGAAGTGATGAAATCAGTTCATGGATAGCGGAACGGTATGATGTTAGAGCAATAAGCAACCGAGATGAAAAAAACTGTATTAAATTTTGTCTGTATATTCGTAGAATCACACCTTTGAAGGAATCCTTGAATCGTGGTGCGTTCGAATGACTAAGCTACTATTAATTGAGGATCATGCTCTGGTACGGGAGGGGCTTGTTCAGGCGTTGAGGCAACTCAAAGCAGGCGTAGAAGTCTTTGATGTGGCTGACTTTGACGGAGCAAACGCGCTGCTAGAGAAAGAGCATTCGTTTGATCTTGTGCTTCTTGACTTGGGTTTGCCGGGAGTCGACGGTATTACCTGTCTCAAGTCTTTTCGTCAGCGATATCCAGATATGCCGGTGGTTATCCTTTCGGCCTACGATGATGCGCAAACCGTAGGTAAAGCGATGGCGTGCGGTGCCTCAGGTTTCGTTTCCAAGGCATATTCAAGCGAGCGCCTTCTTTCCGTGCTTCGTGACGTGCTTGCAGGGAAGGTAATGGCTCCCGAGTTGCCACCGATTAACTCGTTTTCTGCGGAGCCTCACCCGCCAATGATGGGTGAGGAGTTTGATCCGTCGGATTTCGGGTTGACAGGCCGCCAGGCAGAGGTTCTCGGACTGATGGCCAAGGGGAAATCCAACCGCGATATAGCATCGATTCTGGGCTTGTCTGAAGGGACGGTCAAAATCCACCTTACAGCCATTTTCAAAGTGCTCGGTGTTTCAAGTCGGACCCAGGCAATGGTGATAGTGGCACGCAGGGGAATTCGCCTAAGCTGACGTGGCCGGGATCTCGTAACAGAAAAGTGCGGCATTATTTTTGCCCGCAACTTTGATGACAAATGTCGGCTCCACATTGGGGCAGCGAAAGGTATTTGTTATAAAAAGACTAGCGGGGCGCATTTCCTTTCTTGCTTTTTCCCAAATTCTTGCCATTGGTGCCGGAGATAAGAAGGCGTAGACAACGTCATACTTGCCCAAGTTTACGTTCCAGAAATTGCCAAAAATCCAATGGTGGTTGCCTGCCCTGAATGTTCTCAGGCGACCGAGCAACCAGGGAAAAACCGAATTCTCAACACCGGTAATCTCGCATTGTGGAAATGCGAGCGCCAAGTGAAGCGTAACGCTTCCAATGCCCGCGCCGAGATCAATGAACTTGAAATCCGGCTTGCTTCTCAATAGAGCATGAAGCTCACTAATTGCGGGTTTGCCGGAGAAGTAGAGAGGGACTCTGCCCGTCGTTGCACTACGGAATACGAGAAACAGAAAAATAAACGACCAGAGGTACCATTCTGGGGAAATATTTACCGAAAGTGCGAGTAATGCGCCAGGGAGAAAAAGCGAGTGAATTACCTTCCACCACCAGGGGTGGCCGAGCACAAAAGAGATTGTCACCGCTGTTGCGCTGGCGAAAACGGGGAACAAGAGCGTAATTGACGGCGCGGGGAATAATGCGCCAAGCGCCCAAACCAGACAGACGGATACAGAAAAGGCTGCCGCCTGTACTGCGAAATGCACCCAATAGGAAGTGATACGTTCATCGGAAGGGATGATAGCCATGTGCCCTATTTGGTAAACCAGAAAGCTGAACTCAAGCAGTTTTGCAGGCGGCAATAAAAAAGTCAAAAAGGCGGGAAATTTTTCAGCGTTTGGGTTAGAATACGCCCCGGTTCCGAGCCAGGGCGTTGACATTGAAAAAAAACGGTGTCAAACTTAGTGGTTCGGGGTTGGAGGGATACCCAAGCGGTCAACGGGATCAGACTGTAAATCTGACGGCTCTGCCTTCGAAGGTTCGAATCCTTCTCCCTCCACCAAATGAAGTTGCTGTAGCGGTCGTGATTGGTAGTGCTGCGCGTTATCGTTTTGCGGGTG
>QKII01000069.1 GCA_003249625.1 Propionivibrio sp.
GACGCCGGTGCGCAACAGCAACTCGCGTGTTTCCCCAAGGTCTGCGGCGTGTTTACACGGCCGTCCCCGGCGACGAACCGAACGAGAATCAACAGTCAAAGTCATGGCGGCGCGAATAATAGACCGGCCGTCTTCGCCACCTCGAAATTCCGCGCCAGACAGTCCTGCCAGTCGGCAAAAACCGCGTTGAGCCGCGCCCGATAGGGCTCCGGCAGCGTTCCCATTTCCTGCCCGAGATTCCCTGCCAGGCAACCGCGCGAAAAATCGAACTTCTGCATGCCACACTTCGCGTCGTCGATGAACGCGCGGAGCCTCGCAAGCGGCGTCAGCGCCGTATCCCCCAGATGCCTTTCCAGCTTGCGCAGGAAATAGACCCGGTAACGTTCGATCAACTCGGCACCGAACGCCTCCTTGCTCTTGAAGTAGTTGTAGAACGACCCTTTCGGCACGCCAACCCGGCGCAGGATCTGGTCGATACCTGTCACCGAGAAACCCTGCTCGGTGAGCAACTCGACGCCGGTGCGCAACAGCAACTCGCGTGTTTCCCCAAGGTCTGCGGCGTGTTTACACGGCCGTCCCCGGCGACGAACCGAACGAGAATCAACAGTCAAAGTCATGGCGGCGCGAATAATAGACCGGCCGTCTTATTAATGCAAATACAGAAACCTGTATTTCATTGATAGCCGCCTGCTTCCCCTGCTGGACATTAAAAGGACTGCCAGACGCTGACAGCCTGGCAAATCGATTGCAAGCCTCGTATCAATGCCCTTAGCCCGCGTGCTATCGGCTCACCGAATGATCGGAAAGCCGGAAGAAACTCATGAGTTCCTGAAGATTACTCGCCTGATTTCCCATTTCCTCAGCCGTCGCAGCGAGTTCCTCCGACGCGGACGCATTCTGCTGGGTTGCACGGTTCAGATGACCCATTGCGCCATTGATTTGTCCAACCCCCGAATGTTGCTCTTGCGACGCTGAAGCGATCTCCTGCACAAGGCCAGATGTTTTCCTGATTGAAGGAAGCATGTCGTCAAGAAGCCGCCCAGCCCTTTCGGCAAGCAAAACCGAAGACGAAGCAACCTGGTCGATTTCCTGCGCAGCCACTTGAGAACGCTCAGCAAGCTTCCTCACCTCTGCTGCCACGACGGCAAAACCTTTGCCGTGTTCTCCCGCACGCGCAGCTTCGATTGCCGCATTGAGTGCCAGCAGGTTCGTCTGGTAGGCGATATCGTCAATGATGCTTATTTTGTCAGCGATTTGTTTCATTGCATCGACAGTCTCCTTGACCGCAGCCCCGCCATCCACCGCCTGACGAGCGGCTCCCGAGGCCATGCCGTCAGTGACCTTGGCATTCTCCATATTCTGCGAAATCGATGCTGTCATTTCCTCCATGGAAGCCGTCGTCTCCTCTACGGACGCCGCCTGCTCGGAAGAAGACTGGGCTAGTGACTGTGCTGTAGCAGAAACCTGGCTGGCGGCATCGTTCAAGTGGCAGGAGGACGAATTGACTTCACGAATGATCTCGGTGAGTTTCCCCACCATGGTTCTCATCGCCGATAGCAGTTGTCCCATTTCGTCTTTCGAGTTGGAGGAAACCTGGATCGTCAGATCGCCCTCGGCCAGTCGCCCCGCAGCATTCACGGCCGAAAACAGCGGCCCGACAATGGAGCGAACAATCCAGAACGCGCCAAGAACAACCAGCACGAGGAAAACACCGACCCCCACCACAATGGTATTTCGGCTGTGATCGAATCGTTCTTCGCCCACCGAAATTCGACTTTTTACTTCGTTTTCAAGAAAACCTTCAACCTTGAAACCTGCAGCGCTCGCTTCGGAGTACAGTGGATTAACCTTCTTCAGCAGAGCGAGCTGGGCATCCAGATATTTCCCGGACAACAGTGATTCGCGTGCCGGCATCAACCCGTCCGCGACGTACTGCCCACGCTTCTCCGCAAACAGCTCAGCCAATTTCCTCTCTTCCGGATTGTTGACGGACTGGAGGTAACTGTTCCACTGCTCGGTAATCTTGTCCCGATTCTTGATAATCGCATCGGTATGCAGCGTAATTGGATGATCATGCAGCTTGGCCCCTGCGCTTTCCGGATCATGCTGCAGAGCCAGCATCACCTGGCTACGGTTCTCCGCCATCAAACGGGTGATTTCGGCGAGATTCTGCATTGGCTTCATACTGAGCTCGTAGGTATCGCGCCCACCTTTGTGGGCCGATTGCGCCAGACCGAGGCCGATAATCGCGACGGCCAGGATTGCCATGAACATCACCACGACGAGGCCACCAATACGCCACTTGATACTCATGTCTTTGAAGGATCGCATCGCAAACTCCCTGGCATGCCAATTAAGGCAGATTGTGGATGAACGACGAACTGCATCAGGTACCACACGGGACACACCCAACAAGAAATAAATACTGTCCAGACAGTAATTTAGACCAACTGCAAGATATACAACAGACATTAATGACGCCAAAAATGTGTTTCAAACAGCGTGTCTTTTGCGCGGTTCACAACCAGGCGCTGGGAGTGCCGCGCTTGACGCCGCTTAGTCGTCGCAACGCCTCTTCTTTCATCGCACACGATGGGTGTCCCGCCGCGACCGGACGCCTTAACCAACAAGAAAAAGAATTTTCGAAAAGAAAAACCTAAACCTTTTCGTGAATGGCTATTCTAAAAGTACGAATAGCCGTCAATCGCAAGGAGGCATGCCATGTCGATCTTCGCCCGCTACCAGAGCCGTTTCGAAGCGGCGCAGGAAGAGGAAATGTCGGTCCAGGAGTATCTGGACTTATGCAAGCGCGATCCCTCCGCGTATGCCAGCGTCGCCGAACGGATGCTCCAGGCCATCGGCGAACCCGAACTGGTGGATACACGCTCGGACCCGCGCCTGTCGCGGATCTTCGCCAACAAGATGCTGCGACGTTACCCGGCCTTCCGTGAGCTGTACGGAATGGAGGAGGTCATCGAGCATATCGTCTCCTACTTCCGCCATGCGGCGCAGGGACTGGAGGAGAAGAAGCAGATTCTCTACCTGCTCGGCCCCGTCGGCGGCGGCAAGTCGACGCTCGCGGAGACGTTGAAGCACCTGATCGAGCGGGTGCCGTTCTATGCGCTCAAGGGTTCGCCGGTACATGAGTCACCGCTGGGGCTGTTCGACCCCCTGGAGGACGGCAAGCTGCTCGAAGAGGACTACGGTATTCCGTCACGCTACCTCAACACGATCATGAGCCCGTGGGCGGTCAAGCGACTGCATGAGTACGGTGGTGATATCACCAAGTTTCGTGTCGTCAAGCTGCGACCATCG
>QKII01000458.1 GCA_003249625.1 Propionivibrio sp.
AGTCAGCCACGGCAACGATGAAAATTGACGTATGAAAAGTCCGACAAGTCATCGCCGTATGCACGGTTGAAGGATTTCGTTTTTCTTGAACTGCAGATTAGCATCCACCACAACACCACTGCTGTGACTAATTTCACAATTCGGGACCGGTTTTCTTTAAAAGCCAGATATTTTGTAAAAAAGCATTTATATTCAACATGATAAAAACAATATTTTGCATAACGAATGCGTAATTGCGTGGCGAAAAGACCAAAAATTATACCGCAAGCATTGAATTTGGTAGAGGCAAATTTGTATTACTGGTTTCGAACAATTCGAACCCTGACTCTGTCGTTCGGCACTCCTCGAATCCCTTGATTAACATGCTTTCACATTAGTTCCCTTCCGCCCGACAATAAAGTTGTTAACCGGCTTGGCCGATTCAAATACGCGAGTTGCTCAACCCGACCATCGCCCAGACGAACTCTTTATGGGCAATTCAACCTGTGAACGCCAGCGTATATAATGCGCGATTCGACGACTTACCTTCTGGATCATCATGGAAGCAGAGCAACTCAATATCATCGCCAACCGCCTCAACGATCTCTCCCTGCGATCCACTGAGTTACGGAGGTATCTTTGACTACGATCAAAAGTTCGATCAGCTAAGTGCCGTTTCGCGGGAGCTCGAAGATCCGGCGGTTTGGGATAATGCCGAGCGTGCCCAAGAACTCAGCAAGGAAAAAAAGACCCTCGAAGGCGTTGTGCTGACTCTCAATCGCGTTGGTGAGGCGCTGAGAGACTCTGAAGAGTTGTTCTCCATTGCCCGTGATGAGAGCGACGATGATACGGTGCTGGCCGTTGCTGCCGACATCGATGGCATCGAAAAGGATATCGTGGGCCTTGAATTCCGTCGGATGTTCAATAATCCGGCGGATCCGTTGAACTGCTTTATAGACATCCAGGCGGGGGCTGGTGGCACCGAAGCCCAGGACTGGGCGTCGATGCTGCTCCGGATGTACGTGAAGTACGGTGAGCGCAAAGGGTACGGGGTCGAGGTACTGGAAGAGTCCGAGGGCGATGTTGCGGGGATCAAAACCGCAACGATCAAGTTCTCGGGAGAGTACTGCTTCGGCATGCTGCGCTCCGAAACTGGGATTCACCGACTGGTGCGCAAATCGCCTTTCGATTCGAATGCACGCCGCCACACCAGCTTTGCCTCTGTTTTCGTTTATCCGGAAATCGACGATTCGTTCGAGATCGAGATCAACCCCGCTGATTTGCGAATCGACACCTATCGCGCTTCCGGCGCGGGTGGCCAGCATATCAACAAGACCGATTCCGCCGTGCGTATCACGCACGAGCCTTCGGGAATCGTTGTGCAGTGCCAGAACGACCGGTCACAACATAGAAACCGTGCCGAAGCGATGGCCATGCTGAAATCACGGTTGTACGAGATGGAAATACGCAAGCGTCAAGCTGAACAGCAAAAACTGGAAGATGCCAAGACCGATATCGGCTGGGGCCACCAGATCCGCTCCTATGTACTCGATCAATCGCGGATCAAGGACCTTCGCACCAATGTCGAGGTCGGGAATACGCAGAGCGTGCTCGACGGAGATCTTGACCAGTTCATCGAAGCCAGCCTGAAACAGGGTGTCTGAGACACGCCGTTCCGGAAGAAATATCACTTATCACGAGAGTTGAGATGTCCGACCAGACCAATACAACGCAGGACCAAGACGAAAACCACATCATTGCCGAGCGACGGAACAAACTCGCCGAGTGGCGCGCTACGGGCAAAGCTTATCCGAACGATTTTGAGCGCGAGAACATCTCAGGCAAGCTCATCGAACTCTACGACGCTAAAAGCGCCGAAGATCTGGAAGCCAACCCCGTCGAGGTCAAGGTTGCGGGCCGCGTCATGCTCAAGCGCGTCATGGGCAAGGCATCGTTCATCACCATTTCCGATGTCGGTGGGCGTATCCAGGTTTACGTTGCCCGCGACAAGGTCGGCGAAGAGACCTACACCGCTTTCAAGCGCTGGGATATTGGCGACATCGTCGGGGTGGTCGGCCCCCTCTTCCGTACGAAAACCAACGAACTGACCGTTCAGGCCAACGAAATTCGCCTGCTTTCGAAGTCCCTGCGTCCGTTGCCGGAGAAATTCCATGGTCTGACCGATCAGGAACAGAAGTACAGGATGCGTCATCTCGACTTGATCATGAACGACCAGTCGCGCTTCACCTTCATGGCGCGCAGCCGTATCGTGCAGTCGATCCGCAACTACATGTGTAACCACGGCTTCCTTGAAGTCGAGACGCCTATGATGCATCCGATTCCAGGCGGAGCTTCGGCGCGTCCGTTCAAGACGCACCACAACGCGCTGGACATGGAATTGTTCCTGCGCATTGCGCCCGAGCTGTATCTGAAAAAGCTCGTTGTCGGCGGTTTCGAAAAGGTATTCGAACTGAACCGGAATTTCCGCAATGAGGGTATGAGCCCGCGGCACAATCCTGAATTCACCATGATGGAGTTCTACGAGGCCTACAGCGAATACAACAAGCTGATGGATTTCACCGAAGGGCTGTTGCGCCACTCCGCGCGGGAAGCGCTTGGCGCTGAGGTCTTTGAGTACCAGGGAAGAACGCTCGATCTCTCAAAATCCTTCGATCGTTTGACGATGGTCGAGGCGATCATGAAGTATCGTCCTCAATACACGCAGGAACAGTTGACCGACGCAGACTGGCTGCGGCAGAAGCTGGCGGCAATGAAGGTTGAGCTCAAGCCCGGCATGGGGCTTGGGACACTGCAACTCCTGATGTTCGAGGAAACGACCGAAGCCGATCTGTGGGATCCGACGTTCATCGTTGATTACCCGGCAGAAATCAGTCCATTGGCCCGCAGCAGTAACGATAACCCGGAGATTACCGAACGCTTTGAACTGTTCATCGTCGGCCGTGAGATTGCCAACGGATTCTCCGAGCTGAACGACCCGGAAGACCAGGCTGAGCGCTTCATGGCACAGGCGAAGGCGAAAGACGCCGGTGACGAGGAGGCGATGTACTACGACGCCGACTTCATCCGCGCACTTGAGTACGGCCTACCGCCGACCGGCGGTTGCGGTATCGGTATCGATCGTCTGGTAATGCTGCTGACCGACTCGGCGAACATCCGGGATGTCATCCTGTTCCCGCAAATGCGCCCGGAATAATTCCTGCTTGCCTCTTCCTTAAAGCGCCCCGATGGGGCGCTTGTCATTTGCGCCCCCTGTTATTTGGATATGCGCAATTGATCTATACGTTAACTTATATGCTGCTAAGATGGTCTGAGCCATCTCCAACAACAAAGGGAATGCCCATGAAGCTCGAAACCCTCGTCGTCCACGGCGGCTACAGCCCCGAACCGACCACCAAGGCTGTCGCCGTTCCGATTTATCAGACCACATCGTATTCATTCGACAGCACCCAGCACGGAGCAGATCTTTTCGACCTCAAGGTTCCCGGGAATATCTACACGCGCATCATGAATCCGACGCAGGATGTGCTGGAAAAGCGCGTCGCAGCGATCGAAGGCGGTGTTGGTGCGCTGGCGTTGGCGTCCGGGCAAGCGGCAATCACCTACGCGATCATGACCTTGGCCGAAGCGGGCGACAACATCGTGTCTGCTTCGACGCTTTATGGCGGAACGTATAACCTGTTTGCGCACACCCTGCCGCAATATGGCATCGCGGCGCGCTTCGCCGACTATCGCGATCCGGACTCCTTCGGGCAGCTGATCGATGAGAAAACCAAGGCCATCTACTGCGAATCGGTGGGCAACCCGCTGGGTAATATCACCGATTTTGAGAAGCTTGCGGAAATCGCCCATCGGCACGGCGTACCACTGATTGTTGACAACACAGTCCCCTCCCCTTATCTCTGCAGGCCATTCGAGCACGGCGCGGACATCGTCGTTCACTCGCTGACAAAATACATCGCCGGACATGGCAATTCAATCGGCGGCATCATTGTCGATAGCGGTAATTTCCCCTGGGCGCAGCATAAGGAACGCTTCAAACGACTCAACGAGCCGGAAGTCTCCTATCACGGCGTGGTCTATACGGAAGCCCTGGGTCCAGCCGCGTTCATCGGCCGTTGTCGTACGGTTCCGCTGCGTAACATGGGAGCGGCGATTTCCCCGTTCAACGCCTTCCTGATCTTGCAGGGGCTGGAAACCCTGCCATTGCGCATGGACCGGATCTGCGAGAACTCCGTAAAGATTGCCAGCTTCCTGAACTCACACGAAAAGGTATCTTGGGTCAATTACGCCGGCTTGCCCGACCACGCGGACTTTCCTCTGGTTGAAAAATACATGGGCGGCAAAGCGTCCGGTGTGCTGACGTTTGGCGTCAAGGGAGGTCTTGCCGCCGGTGGGCGTTTTCAGGATGCATTGAAGCTATTTACCCGCTTGGTCAACATCGGTGATGCCAAGTCGCTTGCGTGCCATCCGGCGTCGACAACGCATCGGCAACTATCGGCTACAGAACTCCAAAAAGCCGGTGTATCGGAGGATATGATCCGGCTTTCGATCGGCATCGAGCACATCGATGATCTGATCGAGGATCTTCAACAGGCACTTGCTCTTGCGTGAAGGGGATTCGATGGCAATCCCCACAACGCCTTTCGATGCGACAACCGGAGTTTTTTCCGAGAGCCAAACACTCTTTCTGCTCGACAATGAAATTCATCGGGCGAGACGCTACGGAACCCCCTTTGCTCTGGCGCTGATTGCCATGGATGAACCTCGAGTAATCGACGGCCGGACTGAGCAAATCGACTTCAGTGCGCTTTGGAATGACGTGGTGGCGTTGCTTGGAAAGAGCATGCGCGAAGTGGATATAGCAGGGTATTTTGGACCGGATGAACTCATCCTTCTTCTGCCGAACGTAACCCTTGGCAACGCAATGATCGGTCTTGAGCGGATTCGCGCGCGTGTGGAAGAACACTCGTTTCAAGAATCACATGCGGTTGTCACCATCAGTGGGGGCGTCTCGGAATACGCTGGAGAAAACTCGGGGCCGCTCATCGCGCACTGCCGTTCCTTGCTTCAGCATGCTTTGGAGAGTGGAGGCAACCGGTTCTGTATCGACTCTGGTTTTGCCTGAGCAGAACTAAAGTCCGGGGGGCTCCCCCCTTCTTTAGTTTTACATCCCGCTGCCGTAGTTATCGCCATGGAGATTCAAGCGGTTTTCGGGCGTAAATACAACGACCACAGCGGAGTTGCTGCCAAACAGCGATTTCACGCTGGCGTACCTTAGTTCAATTTTGTATATTATTTTCGTTATATGCAGTTGGTTATAAAAATGGCGTAACCGATGGGTAGATAATTGCCCAACTTGGGAGAACTCAGGCTGTTATCGCTCTGTTAGCAACAAGGCATGACGGTCTGGCCAAACAACATGTACGAAAAAGAATCCGATATTCGCCATCGATTGCTCGTCGCGCGCCTGCCGGCGATGCCGCAGATTCTTCTAAAGCTGATCGAGCAATGTCAGACCGACGACGTCGGAATGTCCGCGTTGGCGGAACTGATTTCCAAGGATCCCGGAATGGCCGGAAAGATCCTGGCCATAGCGAACAGTTCGGCCTATCACCGCAATAGTCGGAAGGTCGGACTTGAACACTCACTGATGACGCTGGGTGTCGAGATGATCAAGACGCTTGTCATCAGCGAATCCGTTTTGCAGGTATTCAATAATTTTTCGCATTCGAGCAGTACTGACCTGCGCTCCTTTTGGAAGCACTCCTTGTCGTCCGCGGTCCTGGCGCGAGAGATTGCCGCGACGATGAAGTATCCACATCTTGAGGAGGCATATCTTGCCGGCCTGCTGCATGATGTCGGTCGTTTGGCATTACTGTCGACGGCAAACAAGGAGTACGCTGCCAACTTTCTTGCCAGAGACGACGAAACCCTTTCCGATCTTGAAGAGCAGACGTTCAAGATCACCCATCAGGAAGCGGGTGCATGGCTCATCGAACGCTGGAACCTTGATTCCTTCCTTTCCGACAGCGTGCTTTATCACCACGACCCAGTCTCCCGACTGGAAAACACTCATCCATTGATTCGGATCGTTCGTCTCGCGCATCTCATGAGTGTTTACGACACTGACGATCTGTCCGTCCAAGAGGCTGCATCGTTGTGTGAAATCAACGAGGAGGAGTTGTCGCGGATTGTTTCCGGAGCCTGTGAGAAGGTTGAAAAGGCGGCAACCTACCTCGGTATCGACTTGGCCGGTGCGGAGGATATTGACCTTCCTACGGCCAGTAAACCCGACCGTGAAGAAACCGTGGCTACCCAACGACAGTTGTCGGAGGAAGTGCTCAATTTGGTACTGACGTCCGAGGCCCGGCGCCTCTTGGCGCCCAGGCAGGGCGAGGCGAAGTTGCTAGAAGCCGTGGCCCGTTCGGGCCGGATTCTGTTCGATTTCGAGGATACGGCGATCCTCCTGATGAACGGAGATGGAAAACACCTCGTTGGCATGCCGCTTGGGGAAGACAAGCAACGCCTGAAGGAATTCACTGTCACACTGTCGCGCGGAGGCCCCGTAGCCGAAGCAGCCATGCAGCGGCGAATGGCGTTCATCGTTACCAATGGTAATCCGCTCGGTGTTTCTGAAGAGCAATTGTTGCGCATTCTCCGTTGCGACTCGCTGGTTTGTCTTCCACTCTCCTTTCGGAGCCGGTGCCTCGGAGTGCTGGTCGGCGGTGTTGCCGCGTGGCAGGTACCCGGCCTGCGCGAGCGTGAGCGTTTCCTGAAGTCGTTTGGTGAGCAGGCCGCGTCTGCGTTGGAAGAAGCTCTTGACGAAAGCCGCGAGGCATCTCAACGGGTGGCCGATGTCGTTTCTGAATACCAGGAAGCATCGCGCAAGATAGTTCACGAAGTAAATAACCCGCTGTCGATCATCAAGAATTACCTCAGTGTGCTTGATAGCAAGCTGGAGCAGCAGGAACTGGTTTCCAATGAGATATCGATACTTAATCAGGAAATCGACCGTGTAAGCCAGATCGTTCGCGGACTCGCCGATCTGAAACCGGGAACGCCTGACGCCTTTGCCGAAGTCAATCGGATTATCCGCGATGTGGTACGGCTGTTCCGTGATACCGAATATGCCCCTGCTTCCGTAAAGATCATCGCCCAGACACTGGACAATCAGACCGAAATCGACGTTCCACCAGACCCTCTCAAACAGATCCTGGTCAATCTCGTCAAAAATGCCGTCGAGGCTGTCCATTCGACTGGGGAAATCCAGATTGTCAACAACGGCCACGTTAACAGGGATGGAATCCTGTATGTCGAGGTTTGCGTCATCGATAACGGACCCGGAATTTCCCCGGAGATTCTGAGCCATATCTTCCACCCGCTAAAAAGCTCGAAAGGCGATGGACATCAAGGGCTCGGGTTGCGTATCGTGCACGGCCTTGTCAAGAAGCATGGAGGGTTAATCTCCTGCCGAAGCAGTGCGCGGGGAACCAAGTTTGAATTGTTGCTACCTGTTCGGGGTAGTATGAATCAGGATACCTAAACCGGACATCCCGCGTGAGACAACCATGAACGTGATTTCGACTGATGATTCTGCCGCTCTGGTGGTTGCGCTGGGAAATAACCAGTCTCAAAGAACTTTTGGGGCTGGCGAGAATGTTCCGTGTCTCCTTCTGGTTGATGACGAACCCTTGCTTTTGAGTAGTCTGTGCGAATTACTCAAGGGACGCGGCTATCATCTGGTGACGGCATCGACGGGCTCAGAAGCCATCCGTCATCTTGAAGAGACGAAATTCGACCTCGCATTGCTGGACCTTCGCCTACCTGACTACAGCGGGCATGACATCATGGATGTCATCAACAGCCGGGGTATCGACACGAAAGTCATCGTTCTGAGCGGCGATACGGGGATCGATGCGGCAATTGGAGCACTGAAACGCGGTGCCTACGACTACCTGCGCAAACCACATACCCGGGAAGAACTGCTGACGACTGTCGACAACGCGCTGAAACAAAAGCAACTGGAAAACGAAAATCACAACATTGCCTGGCAACTTGAGTGTTCGGAAAAGCTGTACCGCTATTTGGTCGACAGTTCGCCGGACATCATCTACACGCTGAACGGCGACGGACGATTTACCTTCATCAATGATCGTGTCCAGCAGCTACTCGGTTTTTCGCCATCGGAGCTAATCGGAAAACACTATTCAGAGTTGGTCCACGATGAGGATCTCGAACGAGCACACTACGTATTCAACGAGCGACGAGTGGGCCAGCGCGCGTCGCGGAATGTCGAATTGCGCCTGAAAAGTAATCTGAAAAACGATCAGGATCTGACTTTCGAAAACACGCTCATGACCATCTCGTTCAATTCGATGGGCATGTACGCCGTCGGCGTCGCCCCCGAACAGCGCAAGTTCTTCGGCACCTATGGCGTAGCGCGCGACGTCACCGAGCGAAAGCGTGCCGAAGCGATGATTTCCTATCAGGCCTACCACGACATCCTCACCGATCTGCCTAACCGGAGTCTCTTCAAGGATCGCCTCGGTCTCGCCGTAATACAGGCCAAGCGGAATCGCTGCGGACTTGCAGTGATGTTCATCGATCTTGACCGTTTCAAACTGGTCAACGACACCCTGGGTCATGTCAAGGGTGACGAATTGCTGCAGCAGGTCGCCATTCGCCTGAAGAATTGTTTGCGACGCGGCGATACGCTGGCTCGGCTCGGCGGCGACGAGTTTACGGTCGTGCTGCCGGAACTGCGAGAGAAGAACGACGCCAAGCTCATCGCAGAGAAATTCCTCGAAACCTTTCGCCTGCCGTTCTTTCTTGAAGGTAACGAGTTTCACATCTCGGCGAGCATTGGCATTTCGATCTATCCAGATGACGGAGAATCGATTGACGAACTGCTGCGTCATGCAGACATGGCGATGTACCACGTCAAGGCGCAGGGCAAGAATGACCATGCCTTCTACGAAGAAGCCATGTACGACGCCACGTATCGCGAGATGACGCTGGAGAAGAGCATCCGGCAGGCGATCGAGCAGAACGAGTTGGTCATGTATTACCAGCCGCAAGTCGATGTTGTGACTGGGGCCGTTTCCGGAGCGGAAGCGCTAATTCGCTGGAATCACCCTGAGCGAGGCTTGCTCTCGCCTGGCGAATTCCTGCCCTTCGCAGAAGAACACGGACTGATGATTCCGATCAGCGACTGGATGCTCGAAGCTGTATGCAGGGACATGCGTGACAGAAATATGGCCGGACTGGTGCCGATTCGCATTTCGATGAATATTTCGCCGCAGTATCTCGACCGGGGAGACTTTGCTGAACGGATGCGTCAAGTACTGCCGCAATATAGTATTCCGCCGGAACAGATCGAAGTCGAAATTACAGAGAATATTTGCATCCGCAACCCGCAGCACGTCAACGAGCAACTGACCCGTCTTTGCCAGATTGGCGTCAGTGTGGCGATCGACGATTTCGGTACGGGGTATTCATCGCTCTCCTACCTGCACCGTTTCCCGATTCACACGGTAAAGATAGACCAGTCGTTCGTGAAGGAAATTCAGCGCGAGGATGGGCATTTCCCGGTTGTTCTGGCCATAATCTCGATTGCAAAGGGGCTTGGACTCAACCTTATCGCTGAAGGCGTCGAATCAGAAGTGCAGGCGCGCTATCTTGAGCAGTGCGGCTGTGTAACGATGCAGGGATATCACTACTTCCAGCCGCTTCCCGCCCGCACTCTTTTCGAAGTACTGAGTCACAAACAGGCAATCTGTTGCTGACTGGTTGCCTTATCGCAATGACTCATGCTAACCCGCCAGGAAAACAGCGCCAGTACCGCGTGCGGTGAGCATCGGTTAGTCGGTATATCCGTTTTCTCTGTCTTGACAGAGACACTCAGCGCTAAGGTGCTGCCGCCGGTCAGCAGAGCTTCAACTGGAAACGAAACCTAATATAAGCTTGCCTGCTCCCTATTGCTTGCTCGACCCGCCACAGGGGCAGAATCGAGGCCGAAACCCGGCAAGCCGCCGCTACGCAGCCGCATGCTTTCCCTTGAGAAGTTAGCTTTCTCTCGTTTGAGCAGAGACTGCTCAAACTTTTGCACGAAACAGGGATAACTGCGACGTCTCCTTGAAATCAACACAGTTAATAGCGATTTTGAGCTGGAATTAGTTCGGCAGACTCGAGGTCGCAATGGGTTCTGCTATTACTGAGCGCCGAAATGAACTTTTGCCACAGGATGTCCGGCTCGGTAAGCCGAAAGCCGTAGCAGCTGGAGGATGCTCCATCGCTCGCCCTGCTCAGGGCCACGGCGCGGAGATGTGATACGTCGGCGCGGCCCAGCTGTATCGTAGTGTCACACCAGATATTGAGCGGAAGCGGGTTGTGGGCTCGTGCTACGAAATCGTAGGGAGAAACTTCGATGACCTCAATCAGGATGTCCCCGCTGATACCCTCCGGCGCAAGGAATGTGATGCGCGCCGGACATTTCACGGAGAACCGTTTCTGGTGCCTGTCCACACACGGATAATTGCGTTCCACACCGGAAAGCGACGGCAAAATAGCCTTGTACTCGGGCAGATCATAGATTGAATGAAGCAAAACCTTGTGATGGTCACTCAGGTTTGCGAAGACTTTCGTCCGAATGTTGAAAAAGTGATCCAGAAGCTCGGGCGTGAGCACTGGGTCGTTAGTGGTGAAGAAACGACGGGGAGGAAGCTGAATATTAGACAGCCTGGTTTCGATAAAGTACGCGAAAAGGTTACGATTACGTGGCTTCGAGCCGTAGTGCCTGCGAAATACTTCCGGTGCTTCGTCAAGATCCAAGGTGGCCCCTACTGCCGGCGCACCGTTAACGAAATCGTAGCTTTCGACCACGCTGGCCGCCAGTCGCCTGAAGAAGAGCATTGATTCGTACATCTCGATATGGCTCGGGTTGACCGCGATAAGCAGGTGCCGTGTGTCGAAAAATGTAGTGCAGTACTCATACATGAATTTCATGAGGGGAAACAGGACACTGCCCCCCGTTTTCCGGAAATTGCGATGTATCGCGAGTGCCGACACTTCGGCGATGTTGCCTTCCTTCTTGCGAACATCCGAGAGGTCGAAGATCGCCTGCGCCGGAACACCAAGCACACTTTCCCGGATCAGCGTTATCGTGCCAACTACCTGGCCATCGTACTTGGCGCAGAGCGTCGTCGTGGTCGGCAATGCATGATAGATCGTCACGCGCAACCCGGACGGGTCGGGCGTCATGAACCCGCTCTCGACGTAGGCATCGTGCAGAATTGAGAAACAGGCCTCGAGTTCTTCCTTGGTCTCGGCAATTTTCAGAACCAGTTTTGGATTCGGGATCCGGCCGCAATCGATGAACGCGCGAAAGACCTTGAAACGCTGGCCGCGGGGAAGCCAGGAAATGGCCTTCCTGGTAGATTGATATACGAACCGCCGCACACGGGCAAGCCATCTCCTGAGTACATGGCTTTTCTTCGGAGAAAATGCTGTCCACGACGCAAGCATTCCCATGGCTGTCTCCCTTCAACAAAGCGCCCGGAAAGATGTTCCGCAGAGCCTTATCGTCACCAGCACGCCGATTTTTTCGTTATTGGCTGGTGCAGGGCACGAGCAAGTTTTGCACCACAACTGGGGAACTATTTTATTTTTCTCTTATTAACATGAGGTTACGAATACCAACATGTTCATATTCAAACTAGCCGAAAACCTTTTTGTAAAAATTCCCGACATTCGGTCATGGTTTTTCCCAGAATGTCCAATATTAACCCGACCCTAAATTGGCTATGGTTGACCAGTTCTCATTCGATCATGGTTCTTGATGACCGCTTGAATCACAAAACCGTCGCTAAGTCGCCCAAATCGCGAAGATCTCTTGGGGGTCGATTTGGGGCGCTCAGGTCAATGCGATTCATTGGTCAAGTCTCGCAAGAACCGGTGGTCAGGATGGTGCGATTGCGCAGTAAGAGGTAAGCGATGCAGTCTCACGGAGACTGCGTACCCCAATTGGGGGTGGTTATGAAATGCCGACAAAAAACGCCGAGGGAAGCCTGGCCGCCAGCGACTCTCTGTTGCGCCGAATATCCATACATCTTCACAGCCAACCGTGCCGGCGATATTTTTCATGCCTCGATTTGCAACGTCGTGGCGCGCTGGCGGAATCCCTCAACGGTACGCCGACTGGGTTTCAACTCAATTGAGTCGACACGCTGAGTCCTTATATGGCTACTGAATGATGAAATCTGTAAACAGAACTTCGCTGATGCCGGTTTTTGCGTTTTCATCCAACAATTTGTTGAGGCCATTGGCGATGCGTTCCTGCAATTCCTGTTTTCCCTTGGGAGTCAGTAATTCGGTCGGCGATTCG
>QKII01000137.1 GCA_003249625.1 Propionivibrio sp.
TGCCGGGACGGAGCACCGCGCCTGGGTGCGGGTTGCCGAGAAAGCGCTGGCAGGTGCGCCGGCAAGCGGAGCGGTTGTCGGAAAGAAGCACTGCCGCTTCGGAAAGTGGCTGGTTGGAGATGGGGCGAAGCGGTATGGAACGCGCGCCGAGTTCGCCGAAATCGGCCGTTTGCACGACGATATCCACGCGCTGGCGGACGCTCTGTGCGACTCTGAAACCAGTTCGTATTCGCCGGATCGCGATGCAGGAACGGAAAAATTACGCGAATTGAGCGATATTCTGCTGTCGCGGCTTAAAATATTGATTACCGCACCCGTTGAATGATTGCCGAGCTTGTCGGCAGCAATAGCTGAAGATACCCCATGACCGCAAACGAGGATCCGAACGTCGACAAGAGCGGCGACGCACTGAAGGCGCAGCGTTTCCAGATGCTTGAAGACATTGCCAAAGAGTTGTCGTCCGACAGTCTGGTTTTTCCGACCTGTTTCGACGCTGCCCTGAAACTACGCAAGGAGTTGCAGAATCCGGATCTGCCCGTTTCGCGCATCGCTGCGATCGTTATGCTCGAACCGTTGATTGCCAGCCGGCTGACGCACTTGGCCAGTTCCGCGCTGTACAGCCCGGATGGCACGCCGGCACGCGACCTGCAGTCCGCCTCGGCGTCGAGATGGTGCGGACCACCGCACTGGGTGTGGCCATGGGGCAAATGTTGCGCGCCAAGGATGTGGTTCTGTTCAGCGAGGTCTCACGTAACCTCTGGGAGCACTCGATCCGGGCGGCAGCTGCGTCCCGGCTGCTGGCGAGGCAGAGCGCCAGGGTGAGTCCCGATCAGGCCTTGCTTGCGGGGCTGGTACATGACCTCGGGGCGTTCTACATGCTGTACCGCTCGGCGCAGTACGAGGAGCTTCGCCTTCGTCCTGACACGGTAAAGTACCTGATCCTGCAGTGGCATGAGAGTATCGGTGTTTCATTGCTCGATGCGCTCGGGGTGCCGGAGGAGATCGTGAATGCGACGATCGACCATGACCAGCAGCGTGCGTTGCCCGAAACGATGCGTACGCTCGCAGATGTCGTTTTCGTCGGCAATGTTCTGGCTGGATCGCATCTCGAATGGTTCCAGGAGAAGGAGGGCTTCGAAACCGGCTTGCATGCCGATGTCCGTCAGCTCTTTGCCGATTTGTTGCCTCAGATCGAGAGCGATACGCAGGAGATGCTGGCGGCGTTTGCCTGACCCGGTTGTTTCATCCGCAGCATCAATACTCAACCGGAACCGGGTCGAGACTGCGCCACAGATACCAGGTTGCGACCGAGCGCCACGGGCGCCAGCGGTCGCCAATGCTTGCAAGTTCCCGACGTGAAGGGCGTTCGCCTGCAAGATAGTGCCGGGCCACGGCTTTTTTTTGCAGGCCGATGTCGTCGAGCGGGAAGACGTCTGGCCGCAACTGGTTGAAGATCAGGAACATCTCCGCCGTCCAGACGCCGATCCCGCGTACCGCGGTGAGCTCGGCAATGATTCCGGCATCGTCCATAGCCGGCCAGCGATGCGCGTGAATTTGGCCGCTATCGAAGTGTGCGGCCAAGTCTGAAACATATTCCACTTTCCTTGCCGACAGGCCGCAGAGCCGCAACTGTTCGGTGGCGCAGGCGAGGACGGCAGCGGGCGTCAGGGCGGGGAGCGCGGTGATCAGGCGGGCCCAGACGCTGTCGGCGGCCTTGACGGAAATCTGCTGGCCAACGATCGAGCGGACCAGCGTTGCAAACGGATCGCCGCGCGAGACGATCGTTTCACCCGCATGGCGCTCAACCAACTCGGCCATGACCGGATCCGTTCGTGCAAGATCCTGCGACGCCTGTGTCCAGTACGCGGGGGTCATGGGATGGCCTGCTTGTCGGCGTCGATGACCGGCTTGATAAGCGTTTCGTAATCGGTTAGCGCTGCGCCGTAGACCTCACGCATCATCGCCGCCAGCCGGGTCGCGAGTTCCGGAAAACGCTTTTGCATCCACAGAAAGCGTGGCAAGTCGGTGCGCACCGTGCAGTTCCAGCATTCGAGCGAATCGGGCAGGCCGTCGCCGTACTGCATGGGCAGCTCGATGCCATGTGTCCGGCAATAGTCGAGCACTTCGTCGCCGGTCCAGGCGTCGAGCGGAGCGACGATCCGATCGCGTGCCAAGGGGCGGAGCATTTTCGGGAATGAGAGCTTCACGTTGCGTAGGTCTTCAGCCGTCTGCCCGTGCAGCACGAGATCGGCGCCGTACCGTCTGATGTAGCGGGCCAGTGGGCGGTACTGCAGATCCTTGCAGCAGTAGCCGTCCGACTGGATCAGGATGCCCGGATTTTTTTCGTGCGGACGATGCCGCACCGGAATGATCGCCGATGGCCAGCCGTATTTTTCGAAATGCCTCGCCTGATCGCCGACGAGTTCGACGAAGTCCCACCCTTCGACGCTACGCCGGACGAAGTCGATCATGTGCGGGAAGGTCTCGGTCGTTCGGGCCCAAACGACATGCAGGCGATCGCGATAGGGGCGGCAGAGCTCAAGGAGCATTACCGAGTCCTTGCCGCCGGAAAGTGCCAGTACCGGACGTTGCGCTGCCGAGATGGCATCGCGGACGATCTGGCGAGTCTGCTCAAGCTTGTCCACGGTTTGTCCTGGCAATCAACTTTGCGCGGAGTTCCTGACGGATAGGCAAAAAAAATCGATCGATCGGCTGTAGCCGGTCGATCGACAGTTTTGTTTGGCGGAGTGGACGGGACTCGAACCCGCGACCCCCGGCGTGACAGGCCGGTATTCTAACCAACTGAACTACCACTCCAATACTGCAAAAACCTTGGCGTCCCCACGGGGATTCGAACCCCGGTACCTACCGTGAAAGGGTAGTGTCCTAGGCCTCTAGACGATGGGGACCCGGACTAAAACTCTTTTTCTTTCGATCGCTTGGTGGAGGTAAGCGGGATCGAACCGCTGACCTCTTGCATGCCATGCAAGCGCTCTCCCAGCTGAGCTATACCCCCGTGCTCGAAAGAGTGCGCATTATAGGGAGGCGTTCCGGTCTTGTAAAGCTTTTTCGGGATGTTTTTGCAATTTTGTTGTTTTCTTCGCCCGGAAACCGTCGGTGTGGCTTTGCGCTAGAATGGCTGTCACTTCTCACGGACGCCCTCTGATGAAAACCTCGTTCCTTGATTTTGAACAACAAATTTCCGACCTGGAGGGCAAGATCGACGCGCTACGTGGGGCGCAGGATGATACGGCGGTTGATATCTCGGAAGAGGTCGCGCAACTGGAAAAAAAGAGCCAGCAGCTGACCAAGGAGATTTACTCACGGTTGACGCCCTGGCAGATTGCTCAGGTGGCCCGTCATTCCCAGCGGCCATACACGCTTGACTACCTCCGTTTGCTGTTTACGGACTTCGAGGAACTCCACGGCGATCGCGCTTTCGCCGATGATCCTGCGATCGTCGGCGGGTTGGCGCGTTTCGACGGCCGTCCGGTCATGGTGATCGGTCATCAGAAAGGGAGCGATACGAAGGAGAAGCTGTATCGCAACTTTGGCATGCCTCGTCCCGAAGGCTATCGCAAGGCGTTGCGCCTGATGCGCTTGGCCGAGAAGTTTGGCCTGCCGCTGCTGACCTTCATCGACACGCCGGGGGCTTATCCCGGGATCGATGCCGAGGAGCGAGGCCAGTCTGAGGCGATCGGGCGAAATCTCCAGGAAATGGCCGGCCTGCGGGTGCCGATCATCGTGACAGTGATCGGCGAGGGAGGCTCCGGCGGCGCGTTGGCCATCGGTGTCGGCGATATCGTCCAGATGCTGCAATACGCGACCTATTCGGTCATTTCCCCGGAGGGCTGTGCTTCAATCCTGTGGAAGAGCGCCGAGAAAGCGGGTGATGCGGCAGAAATCCTCGGCATCACTGCGCCGCGGCTGAAATCACTGGGTCTGATCGACAAAGTCATCAATGAACCTCTTGGCGGAGCGCACCGTGCGCCTGAGACGATGGCCCGGAATCTGCGCAAGGCACTTGGTGAATCGCTCAGGCACCTTGATGCCCTCTCCATCGACAATTTGCTGGAAACGCGCTTCAAGCGCCTGATGGCCTATGGCCGGACCAAAGAGCAGCCGGCGCCCTGAACGGCTGCCGCGGGATTCGGCCTCGCTGGTCGAATCCTCGGTTTCCGCTTTTTTTTCTTCCCGGCTTTCCTCGGGGGAGCGGGTCGGCGTTGGTCTTTCTGGCGGGATGGACTCGGTGGTGCTCCTGCATGCGTTGTGTGCATTCTTCGGCTCGATGCCTCACCGGGAAGCGGCAAGTACGCTCGAAGCGGTTCATGTCCATCACGGATTGAGTCAGCATGCCGATGCCTGGGCCGTTTTCTGTGTTGATCTTTGTAACCGCCTTGGCGTACCTGTCGATGTTGTTCGCGTGCGGGTTCCCCGTGATTCCCGGGAAGGGCTGGAGGCTGCGGCGCGGCGCTTGCGGCACGATGTTTTTGCAGGTTGCCGTGCGGACTGGCTGGCACTGGCGCACCATCGGGACGATCAGGCTGAAACGGTGTTGCTCAACCT
>QKII01000176.1 GCA_003249625.1 Propionivibrio sp.
GATGCCACTACATGGACCAGTGTTCCGGGCGGCGCGCCGTGGAACGTTGCGCGGGTGATGGCCTGCTTCGGTGTATCGAGCGCGTTTGGCGGAGCATTAAGTCGCGATTGTTTCGGCGATGCCTTGTGGCGCGAGAGCGAACTGACCGGGCTCGACCTGCGTTTCGTGCAGCGTCGGGATAAGTCGCCGTTGCTCGCCATTGTGCATGAGATACACCCGCCGAAATATTTCTTTATCGGCGACGATAGCGCCGACCTTCATTTTGACGTCCACGCGCTGCCCGCCGGGTGGGAGCGTGCTGTGCGCTGGGCGCATTTCGGGGGTATCAGCCTGGCGCGCGAACCGCTCGCCGGGCGGCTTGTGGATCTGGCCGAGCGGCTGCGCCAACGAGGTGTCAGTATCAGTTACGACCCCAATTTCCGCGCCGTGATGGATGAGCGCTACGACCCTGTTCTGCGGCGCATGATGGCCGTTGCCGACCTCGTCAAAGTTTCCGAGGAAGATCTGCGCGGTCTCTTTCGCATCGCCGACGAGGATGCTGGCTTCAACCGTCTGCGCGCCATGAACCCGGATGTGCCGATTCTCTATACCCGGGGAGGTGATGGTGCTGCACTGTATGTCGGCGAGCGGGTCTGGCGTGCCGTGCCGCCGAAAATCGACGTGGTCGATACCGTCGGTGCAGGGGACTGCAGCCTGGCCGGTTTGCTGGGCAGCCTGTTGCGCCATCCCGAACGGGGTTGGGATCGTCACTTGCGTGCCTCGGTGGCGGCGGGAACCGGTGCCTGCCTGGCGGCGGGCGCGATGCCGCCGGCCGATGCTCTCGTGGAACGTCTGGCTGACGAGGTTCAGGTCAGCGAGGTGTGAACGTCAGAAGGGCCGCTTTCGCGGCCCTTCGTTTTTCAACCGGATTTATCAGGCTTTCGGCACTGTTTCGGCAAAAGCCGGACGCTGCATCAGCTTGTCGTAAAGACGGGCGAGATTGGGGTGCGTGTCGCGCCAGTCGATTTCCGGAAAACGGAAGGCCAGATAACCCAACGCGCAGCCGGCTGTGATGTCGGCGAGCGTAAGGTGATTGCCCATGCACCACGGGCTTTCGCCAAGTTCCTTGGCCATGTACTCCAGTCCGCGGGTGATCTTGTCCTGCTGACGGGCGATCCAGTCGGCACTTTGCTGTCCTTCCGGGCGCTTCATCTCCAAAAAAATCAATGCGGCAGCATCGCAAATCCCGTCAGCCAGCGCTTCCCAGCGTTTCACTTCCGTGCGCTCACGGTTGGGGGCCGGCATCAGCTTGTTGTTCGGGGCGACGTTGTCAAGGTATTCGCTGATTACCCGCGAATCGAAAAGCACTGTCTCGTCGTCCAGCGCCAATACGGGAATCTTGCCAAGCGGATTGATGTCGGGAACATTCGACTCCGGCGTCCAGGGGGAATCGATCTCGAATTCGCATTCGATCTTTTTCTCCGCCAGCACGACACGCACCTTGCGGACGAACGGGCTGGTAAGGGATCCGATGAGCTTCATGGGTGTCTTGGCGGTGGGCAGGAAAGTTGTTTGTCGCTCTGGATTATATACCATCAGTGCGACGCGTTTTTTTCGGGAGATGTCCGGAAAAGGTAGAATACAGACCCTTTTCAGGCTCCACGTTTTCACAGGTCAGATGCCATGTTGCTCGATACTCTTACATCCCTTTCACCTCTCGACGGACGCTATGCCAGCAAAGTCGATGCGCTACGTGCCCAGTTTTCAGAGTACGGACTGATCCGTCGCCGTCTCCAGGTCGAGATCGAATGGCTGAAAGCGCTGGCCGCCGAGCCGCACTTCGCCGAAATTCCGGCGTTCTCGTCGGCCACCGTGGTTGAACTGGACCGCCTGGTCGACGGTTTCGGTCCGGAGCAGGCTGCCGAGGTCAAGGAAATCGAGGCGGTGACCAATCACGACGTGAAGGCGCTCGAATACTGGATCAAGAAAAAACTCGCGGACAATACGGAGGTCATGCGCGTTTCCGAGTTCATCCACTTCGCCTGCACCTCGGAGGACATCAACAACCTGTCGCATGCCCTGATGCTCAAGGCAGCGCGCGACGAAGTCATGCTGCCATCGCTGGATAAGGCGGTTGCCCGCCTGCGCGATCTGGCACATGAGCACGCAGCACTGCCGATGATGTCCCGTACCCACGGCCAGCCCGCGACACCGACGACGCTGGGCAAGGAAATGGCCAATGTGGTCTATCGCCTGATGCGCGCTCGTCAACGCATCGCCGAAGTCAGCCTGCTCGGCAAGATCAACGGGGCGGTCGGCAACTACAACGCGCACTTGGCCGCCTACCCAGCCTACGATTGGGAAAGCTTCGCCAAGCGCTTCGTGGAGTCGCTGGGTCTCGAATTCAATCCCTACACGATCCAGATCGAGCCGCACGACGCAATGGCCGAACTATTCGACGCCTTCGCGCGCGTCAACACGATCCTGATCGACCTCGACCGCGACGTGTGGAGCTACATCTCGCTGGGGTTCTTCAAGCAGAAGCTGAAAGCCGGCGAAGTGGGCTCATCCACGATGCCGCACAAGGTCAACCCGATCGACTTCGAGAATTCCGAGGGCAACCTCGGCCTGGCCAACGCTGTGCTGCGCCACCTCTCCGAGAAACTGCCGATCTCGCGCTGGCAACGCGACCTGACCGATTCGACGGTACTGCGCAACATGGGCGTCGCGCTCGGCTACACGCTGCTCGCCTACGATTCCTTGTTGCGCGGGCTGAACAAGCTGGAAGCGAATGCCGACTGCCTGTGCACCGACCTCGACGCCAATTGGGAACTGCTCGCTGAACCGATTCAGACGGTAATGCGACGCTATGGCATTGCCAATCCGTACGAGAAGCTCAAGGAATTGACTCGCGGCAACCGGATTTCGCGCGAAGGCATGCAGGAGTTCGTGAAGACGCTGGAACTCCCCGAGGCGGCGAAGGAAGAGTTGCTGAAGCTCACGCCGTGGGATTACACCGGCAAGGCAACCGAACTGGCGCGCAGGATCTGAGGGCGCGTCATGTCGCAATTTGCCGCTAACCTGAAGAAGCTGCCCGGGATTTCACATCTCGCGGCGATCAACCTGCTCGACACTGAAGGCAACGTAGTCGCGGTGATCGAAAATAAGGCAGGAAGCCAGGGATCTCTGGCTGTTTACAACCATCTCGGGCAGACCTACGGCGCCATTACTCCGGATGCCGCCCGCAAGGGAATGGAACTCTACGCCGAGCATACCGAAGATGCGAAACAGAATCCGGGCAAGCATCCGAACATCGAC
>QKII01000155.1 GCA_003249625.1 Propionivibrio sp.
GTCGAGCAGTACCTCGCCCGTCTCGTCAAGCTAGGCGAATCGGTGGTGATCTGCGAACAGGTCGGCGACCCCGCGACGAGCAAGGGGCCGGTCGAACGTGCTGTTTCTCGCGTTGTCACCCCGGGCACGCTGACCGACGCGGCTCTGCTCGACGACAAGCGCGACGCCCTGCTCCTGTCGCTGACCGCTTCGCGCAACGGTGCCGGTCTCGCCTGGCTGAACTTGGCGAGCGGCGAATTCCGCGTGTGCGAGGTTGCCCCGGAAAAGCTCGCGGCGACGATCGAACGCATCCGCCCGGCCGAAATCGTCGTACCGGAGGGGCTCGAATTGTCGTTCGTTCCCGAAGCCACGCTGACGCGCCAGCCCGACTGGCATTTTGACACCGAAGCGGCGACACGCGAACTCTGCACCCATTTCAAGACGGCATCGCTTTCGGGATTCGGGGCGGACGGACTGCGCCCGGCAATCGCCGCCGCCGGAGCGCTGTTGCGGTATGCGCAGGCAACACAAACACGAGCGTTGCCGCACGTGCAGGCGCTGACCGTCGAGCGCGACGGTACCTTCCTTGGGCTCGATACGGCTACACGGCGCAACCTGGAACTTACCGAAACACTGCGCGGCCAACCCGCGCCGACGCTCTTCAGCCTGCTCGACACCTGCGTCACCTCGATGGGCTCGCGCGCGCTGCGCCACGCGCTGCATCATCCACTGCGTGCACCGGCGATTCCCGAAGCGCGCCACGCTGCGATTGAATCCCTGCTTGAAGACAACGGAATGCGTCTGCGCGACGTACGCCAGGCTCTGCGCGGCTTTGCCGACATCGAACGTATCGCCGGGCGTGTCGCACTGTTCAGCGCCAGACCCCGCGACCTTTCCAGCCTTCGCGACAGTCTGCACCGGCTCGCCGAACTGCGCGTGCCGCTAACCGATGCGCCCGCTCCACTTCTGCTCGAACTGCTGGCCGAACTGGCTACTCCAGACAACGCACTCGATCTGCTGAGCCGCGCCATCCAGCCGGAACCTTCCACGTTGTTGCGCGAAGGCGGCGTCATCGCCAACGGCTACGATGCAGACCTCGACGAATTGCGCGGCATCAACGACAACTGCGGCGCCTTCCTTGTCGAACTCGAAGCCCGCGAACGCGAGCGTACCGGCATCGCCAACCTCAAGGTTGAATACAACCGGGTGCACGGCTTCTATATCGAGATCACCCACGCCAACGCCGACAAGGTTCCAGACGATTATCGCCGTCGGCAAACGCTGAAAAATGCCGAACGCTATATCACGCCGGAGCTTAAAGCCTTCGAGGACAAGGCGCTCTCGGCACAGGACCGCGCACTGGCGCGCGAAAAACTGCTCTACGAGACTGTATTGACGGCGTTGCAGGCCGACCTGACCCAACTGCAAACCGTCGCCCGCGCCGTCGCGCACATCGATCTCCTCAGCGCCCTGGCCGAAGTCGCATTGGCGCGGAACTATTGCCGGCCAGAGTTCTCGCCCATGCCCGGACTGCTGATCGAAGGCGGTCGTCACCCGGTTGTCGAAAACGAACTTGCAGGCGGCGAATCGTTCATCGCCAACGACACGAAACTTGGCGACGGTCGCCGTCTGCTCCTGATCACCGGTCCGAACATGGGTGGCAAATCGACCTACATGCGGCAAACGGCGCTGATCGCGCTCATGGCGCACATCGGCAGCTTCGTGCCGGCAACTCGCACGGTGCTCGGCCCGCTCGACCAGATCTTCACGCGCATCGGTGCCGCCGATGACCTGGCCTCCGGTCGTTCGACCTTCATGGTCGAAATGACCGAATCGGCAGCGATCCTGCACCACGCTACGGCCAACAGTCTGGTGCTGATGGACGAAGTCGGACGCGGCACCTCGACTTTTGACGGCATGGCACTGGCCTTCGCAATCTGCCGCCATCTCGTGGAAAAGAACCGTGCCTTGACGCTGTTCGCCACGCACTACTTCGAACTAACCCTGCTGGCCAACGAATACGCTGATCTCGCCAACGTGCATCTCGATGCGATCGAGCATGGCGAGAAGATCGTTTTCCTGCACGCCGTCGAGGATGGCCCGGCAAACCAGAGCTACGGGATCCAGGTCGCCGCACTGGCCGGGATCCCCAACTCGGTGGTCAAGGCCGCAAAACGCCAGTTGCGCGAGTTCGAACAGCGTGCATCCATCAACCCGCTGCAACCGGATCTGTTCGCGGCCGTCCCCGAGCCTGCCGAACCTGAACCGCATCCCGTCCTTGAGCGCCTGAGTACGATCGACCCTGACGCGCTGACGCCAAAACAGGCTCTCGACGCATTGTACGAGTTGAAATCCCTCAAATAAAAAACTGCCGTCACCGTTATGACAGGTCCTTGCGATATTCGCCAGTCGAATAATGGTTATTTCCCCCATCGGATTTACAGGATATTGCCCCCATCCGTATAGTTGCTTCCAACGGGTGCTCCCGGTGGGCACGATAAACGATTCGCCACCACCGCAGTTCGTACCTGAACGCTCCTCTTGAAGCAGCACGTAGCACGAGCATCGGTGCCCCCTCGGGGGCACCCGCTCATTTCAGTAGAAATAGTCAAAAAAAATGCAGCCACCCGGCTGCATTTTTCGCTATTCAGGACAGCAATCACTGCCTTACTCGTGCTCGCATTCTCCATCGTGGATATGCCCATGCGCGATTTCTTCTGCACTTGCCGGACGCACGGCTGTCACCGTACAAGTAAAGACAAGTGCCATCCCGGCCAACGGATGATTTCCATCAAGAACGACCCGATCGTCGGCAATTTCGGTGACGCGATAAATGATCACCTCGTCTTCGTCACCGCCTTCCGGCAATCCCTCGAACTGCATCCCGACCTGCAACTCCTTGGGGAACGCGCTGCGCGGCTCAACCTGGATGAGTTCCGCGTCATACTCGCCAAATGCGTCGTCGGGCTGCATCTTGACGACAACGGATTCGCCGATTTTTTTCTCCTGTAGCGCCTCCTCGATCATCGGGAAGATATCGTCGTACCCTCCGTGCAGATAAACGAGCGGCTCCTTTCCGGCGTCAACAAGTTCCCCATCGGGATCCTTGACGCTGTAGTCGAGAGTAACAACGGTATTCTTTACAACTTGCATAGTCATGAATTGATTTCCTTCACCGCGCGCAGGACTTCAAGCGCATGGCCTTTGGCATTGACTCCATACAGCACGAAACGGAGCACACCCTGTTTGTCGATAATGAACGTCGAACGGACAATACCGTGCTTTTTTATGCCGTCGACTTCCTTTAATTGCCACACACCGTACCGCTTGCATGCGACGGCGTCCGGGTCAGAGAGCAGCGAAATCGAGATCCCGTGCTTGTCACGAAACTCGGCGTGCTTGATGCAATCATCCCGGCTAATCCCGAAAACGACGCAGCCCTGGCGCGAAAACTCATCCTCGTGATCAGAAAAATCCGTCGCTTCAAGGGTGCATGTCGGCGTGTCATCTCTCGGGTAGAAGAACAGGACAACATGATTCTTGCCGTGATAGCCGGCAAGATCGACGGTATCCATGTCCTCATTGGGGAGAGCGAACATCGGTGCCGTTTGTCCAACTTTCAGCATGTTGCCTCCTCTCCTTTAAAACCGGCTTGTCGCCCGGGGAACGATCAAGTTGGCCGGATTGTACCAAGCTTCCTGAAGCGCCCCACAATTAAACACTAGATCAAGCACGGTAGAATGAAAACGTCTTTTACGACAATCCGTTTCCGCTCTTCGAAGAGGAGACAACGGTCGAGGGGAATAATTCGAATTAATCAGGAGACGCCATGACACGAATATCAATCTTCACGCCGGTCGTTGCTGCAGCATTCTTCGCTGTATCCAGTCCTGTCGCTGCCGCAGATCCCCTCGTCGTCGAGCTATCGTCCGAAGCCTCGCGTCCAGCAGTCAATGACCTCATGCAGGCGACTGTCTCGGCCGAAGCAAGTGGCACTTCTCCCGGTGATCTTTCCGAACACATCAATCAAGCCGTGGCCGACGCGTTGAAAACAGCAAAGGCGTTTCCCAACGTCAAGGTCAAGACCGGCAACACGACGACGTATCCCGTCTATTCAAAACAGGGGAAGATCGATTCTTGGCGCATGCGCTCGAATATCGTTCTGGAATCGTTCGACACAACCGAGTTTTCCCTGTTGCTTGGCAAACTTCAGGCATCACTCGCCGTGACAAGCCTGGTTGCCTCACCGTCGACAGCGACCCGACGGAAAGCGGAGAACGAAGCCATGCTCGACGCCATCGCACTATTCCGGGAGCGGGCCAGAATCCTCGCCGAGCAACTCGGAAAAGGTTATAGCATTAAACAGTTGGCGATCAGCACCACGGGGCACATGCCACAACCGATCATGCGTGCTGCAAGATCGATGTCACTGGAAGCCGCTCCCATGCCAATGGAAGCCGGCGAGTCACAGGTTGTCGTCTCGGCATCCGGAAAAATCGCGATAGAGTAATAATCGCCATTATGCGAGACGTTCTGCTCAGCGACCACCAGCCTGGACAGCCTCGCTCCCCCGCTGTGGTGCAAGTGGTCTGTCGGGAACCTGGACGAAGACCTCATCCTGGCGAATCATCCCCAGTTCGAAACGCGCACGCTCTTCGATCGCGTCATACCCCTGTTTGAGATCCCGCACCTCCGCGTCAAGGCCCGCATTACGGATTTCGAGCTTGCGGTTCGCCTCTTTCTGTTCCTGGAGTTGCCGGTCCACGTCCCAGACCTTCAGCCAACCTCCCTTGCCGAGCCATAGGGGATACTGCAGAAGCACGAGCAAAGCAAGAAGGGCAAGAGATAACCAGCGCATGGATTATGCCGGGAGCGAATGATGACGAACTCGAGCGGAAGAGCCCCCTCCAGTTCGTCAGTTGCCCATCTATCTGAGGTTATAAAAGGCGTCAACGCCGGGATAACCGGCAGTATCGCCCAGATCTTCCTCAATCCTTAGCAGCTGGTTGTATTTCGCGATGCGATCGGAACGCGAGAGAGAACCCGTTTTAATCTGCAGTGCGTTCATCCCCACGGCGATGTCGGCAATGGTGCTATCTTCGGTTTCCCCCGATCGATGCGAGATAACAGCCGTATACCCCGCTCGCTTGGCCATCTCGATTGCAGCGAACGTTTCCGACAGGGTTCCGATCTGATTGATCTTGATCAGAATCGAATTGGCAATCCCCTGCTTGATGCCTTCCTTGAATATACGCGTATTGGTCACGAAAACGTCGTCTCCGACGATCTGAACCTTTTCGCCAAGACGCTGGGTAAGCAACCTCCAGCCATCCCAATCGCCCTCAGCCATACCATCCTCGATCGACACGATCGGGAACTGATCAACCAGATTGGCCAGATAGTCAGCGAACTGCTCCGCGGTCAGTTCGATGCCCTCACCCGAGAGAACGTATTTGCCGTCCTTGAAGAACTCGGAGGCCGCGCAGTCCAGACCAATCAGCACATCCTCGCCTGGGAAATAACCGGCAGCCTCGATAGCCTGCACAATGAGTTGGAGCGCCTCGGAATGGCTGGCCAGATTGGGAGCAAAACCTCCTTCATCCCCCACCGCGGTCGAAAAGCCCTTCTTGTCGAGCAATTTTTTCAGAGCGTGGAATACCTCCGAACCGCAACGCAGGGCTTCTCGGAAAGATCCTTGGCTAACCGGAAGAATCATGAATTCCTGGAAATCCAGGCTGTTGTTCGCATGTTCGCCTCCGTTGATGATATTCATCATCGGCACGGGCATCTGCATCGGCCCGGATCCACCGAAGTAACGGTACAGCGGCAGCCCCGATTCCTCGGCAGCGGCCTTGGCCACTGCCATCGATACGGCCAGAATGGCGTTCGCCCCGATGCGGGACTTGTTTTCGGTCCCATCCAGCTGAATAAGCGTTTGATCAATGAACGCCTGTTCCTGCGCGTCAAGCCCGATGATTGCCTCGGCGATTTCGGTATTGACGTTTTCCACAGCCTGGGTCACCCCTTTGCCGTTATACCGGGCCACATCGCCGTCGCGCAACTCGATCGCCTCTCGCGACCCAGTGGAAGCCCCCGAGGGCACGGCTGCGCGGCCCATGACACCAGACTCGAGCAAAACATCGCACTCGACTGTGGGATTACCGCGTGAATCGAGTATTTCGCGCGCAACGACATCAACGACAGAACTCATGTTTATTCCTTCTCTTCAACTGTTATCACGCAATCCGGGAAGGCTCGCCAGACACTCTCAACTCTTCGAACCCCGCCATCTTCACAACCCGGTCGAGTTCCACCAAAGTACTCAACAGATTCTCCATCCGGGCGAGCGGCCAACTGTTCGGCCCGTCCGAAAGCGCCTTTTCAGGACACGGATGGGTCTCCATGAAAAGACCGGAAATGCCTGCGGCCACTGCTGCGCGAGAAAGAACAGGGACGAACTCACGCTGCCCTCCAGACACGACCCCCTGCCCGCCGGGCAGTTGAACCGAATGCGTCGCGTCAAAGACAACCGGACAGCCAGTTTCGCGCATGATTGCCAGGCTCCGCATATCCGAAACGAGGTTGTTATACCCGAAGGAGGCGCCGCGCTCGCAAACCATCAGGTTATCAGCTCCGCCGTTGGCCTCGCGTGCTTTCGCGACAACGTTCTTCATATCTCCCGGAGCGAGAAACTGGCCCTTCTTGATATTGACCGGTTTGCCGCTCGCCGCCACCGCGTGAATGAAATCCGTCTGCCGGCAAAGGAAAGCGGGCGTCTGCAAAACATCAACGACAGCAGCCACGTCAGCCACCTCGTCTTCGGTGTGGACATCGGTCAAAACGAAAACGCCGGTCTGACGACGAACCTCTTCCAGCAACCTTAATCCTGCGTCCAGACCTGGGCCGCGCACGGAGGTTCCGGAACTGCGGTTTGCCTTGTCGTAAGACGCCTTGAAGATGTACGGGACACCGAGCCTGGAACAGATCGCCTTCATCGTCCCGGCAACTTCGACGCACAAATCGATCGATTCTGCCGTGCAAGGCCCGGCGATCAGGAATAACGGCTTATCCAGCCCGATTTCGAAGCCGCAGAGCTTCATGCTTTGGTCTGGGCAGCGATTGCGGCCTTGACGAAGGATGTAAATAGCGGGTGGCCGTGCCGGGGAGACGAGGTAAATTCGGGGTGAAACTGACATCCGACAAACCATGGATGCTCAGTCTTTGGCAGCTCGATCATTTCGCAGAGGTCCGTTCCCGGCGCCCGTCCGGAAACCACCAACCCTTTCGCCTCAAGTTCGACAAGCAACTGATTATTCACTTCGTAACGGTGGCGATGACGCTCGACGATTTCTGCCCTGCCGTAAATTTCACGCGCCAGAGAACCTTCAGACAACTTGCAAACCTGACCGCCCAGTCGCATCGTTCCGCCAAGATCGGAGTTCTCGTCACGTTTTTCCAGTTTGCCCGAAACATCCTGCCACTCTGTGATCAGACCAATAACCGGATACGGCGAATTTTTGTCGAATTCGGTACTGTGCGCCCCCTCCATTCCGGCTACGTCACGGGCGTATTCGACAACCGCGAGTTGCATGCCAAGACAAATGCCGAGGTAAGGAATCTTGTTTTCGCGAGCGTAACGAACCGCGGCGATCTTGCCTTCCGTTCCGCGCCGGCCGAATCCGCCGGGAACGAGGATGGCATTCATGCCTTTGAGGACAGAGCACCCCTTGGTCTCGATCTCTTCCGAGTCGATGTAGTGGACCTTGACCTTGCTGTGCGAATAAATCCCGGCGTGAACCAACGCCTCCGTAAGAGATTTGTACGATTCGGTCAGGTCGACGTATTTCCCGACAAAAGCGACGTTGACCTTGTACTCTGGATTCTCCATCGCGCGCACAATGCTCTTCCAGACGGACAGGTCCGCCGCGCGCGCCAGAATATTCAACTTGTGACAAACGATCTCGTCGAGCATCTGGTCATGCAACATCGACGGGATTTTATATATCGAGTCGGCGTCCAGACACTCAATAACGGCTTCACGCTGCACATTGCAGAACAGCCCGATTTTCGCCTTTTCGTCCTCTGGAATCGGACGATCCGCGCGGCACAAAAGAACGTCCGGCTGGATACCGATCTCCCGCAATTCCTTGACGGAATGTTGTGTCGGTTTGGTTTTAAGCTCTCCGGCTGTCGGGATATAGGGCAATAACGTCAGGTGAATATAACAAGCGTTACCCCGGCCTTCCTGGAGGCCCATCTGCCGGATCGCTTCGAGGAAAGGGAGCGATTCAATATCGCCGACCGTACCGCCGACTTCGACGATCGCCACCTCAGCGCCTTCGGCGCCCCGACGAATATGCGCTTTGATCTCGTCGGTGATGTGCGGGATCACCTGCACAGTCTTGCCGAGATACTCGCCGCGTCGCTCTTTCTTGATTACGGTCTCGTAAATCTGGCCGGTGGTGAAATTGTTGCGCTTACCCATTTTTGCACTGGTAAAGCGCTCGTAATGTCCGAGATCGAGATCGGTCTCGGCGCCGTCTTCGGTAACGAAGACTTCACCATGCTGGAACGGACTCATCGTTCCAGGATCAACGTTGATATAGGGATCGAGCTTTAAATGGGTGATCTTGATGCCGCGGGATTCCAGGATCGCCCCCAGAGAGGCAGCGGCAATGCCCTTGCCCAACGAGGACACCACACCGCCTGTGACAAAAACGTATTTGGTCATGAGAAAGATATGCAGCGGGAAATTAGAATTGTAGCCGAAAACACTCGACGACAATAAGCTTGGACAACTAGGCGCATAATCGCAGAACGATCGATCGGCTAACCATGACCAGACAATCACTCTCACTGTTTTCGATGGACACGTGCCGCCGCCAAGATAGAATCCTTCCTTTTCCCCGGCAACTATAGCCAACAAGTCATGAGCCGTATCACTTATTCCATGACCCACACCAGCATCAAACCCGCTATTTCCCCCCTGTTCTGCTGGACGATTGGGGTCGCCGCCACCTTCATTCTGCTTGCCGCAGGATGTGACACGAAGGTCACGCCCCCTTCGACACCAGAACCTCTGGTGATGAATGAGAATTTTCCTATTGCCGAACCCGCCTTGTCTAACGCGGTCATTCGTGGCGATTTCAAGGAAATACAGCGAATTGTTGCTTCTGGTGGCAACATCAACAGCAAAGACACGCTCGATCGAACCCCGCTTCATCTCGCCGCGTTTTACGGACGCACGAAAACCATCGAGTTTCTTATTTCAAACGGCGCAGAAGTCGATGCAAGAGACCACATCGGCATGACCCCGCTACATGCCGCAGTCATTTCCGGGGGGCGACAGAGCGTGCAATTGCTCCTGGGGAAAAAAGCGGATATTAATGCACAAACCGAGACCGGCCAGACAGCACTCCACCTTTCAGCCGCAACCGGGCAACCCCGACTGACAAGATTCTTGATCGAGCAAGGAGCCAATCCAGCTCAAAAGGACGTCGAGGGAAAAACCCCTCTACATTACGCGAAGAAAAATTACCACCCCCAGACGACTTCGGTACTAGAGCAGATGACGCCCAGAAAAGTTTCTCCGCCGTAAGACTTCTGGACTCGACAGCCCGCTCGTTATATTCCATCGCTGCAACGGATCAGCCCCACGACCACGCCCTCGATTTCGAGCGGCTGCTTACTGACATCAATTATGATCGGCGGAAAATCCGGATTTTCAGCGACCAGTTCGACGTAACTCCCATGGCTCCGAAAACGTTTGACCGTAACTTCGTCATCCATTCGGGCGACGACCACCTGCCCGTTTCGCGCCTCACAACAACGATGTACGGCAACGAGGTCACCGTCAAAAATACCCGCGTTCATCATTGACAATCCACGCACTCGAAGCAGGAAATCCGCTTTAGGACTAAACAAGGTGGAATCGAGTGCGTAACGCGCCTGAACGTTTTCCAGAGCAAAAATTGGACTACCTGCAGCAACGTTTCCGATCAACGGAAGTCCAAGTTGCTCGACCAATCGAATACCGCGTGCGGCCCCTGGCTCAAGTATGATCACGCCTTTTTTTGCCAGCGCTTTGAGATGTTCCTCTGCGGCGTTATTGGATGAGAATCCAAACGCATTTGCAATTTCGGCCCTGGTCGGGGGCGCACCCAGTACTTCTATTGAATTCTGTATGAACTCGAGAATTTCCTGCTGCCGCGAAGTAATCTTTGCCATCTGTGTCTCCGGGAACCTATCGCTTTGTTAGCGGGGCGCACTACTACTGTATATAAATACAGTAAAAAATAATACCAGATCGCCCCGCGAATGCGCCCGGAGATTTCAACCGAAGCCTCTTCTATTCACCAATCGTGAAGCAGCACCTTTTCCGCCCAGAAAATCGCTGAAATCGTCTTCGCATCGGTAATCGCCCCGGAACGAACTGCCTCAATGGCATCATTCAAACACATGCTGAATACGTCGAGATGCTCGCCATGATCGAGTTGCTGCTCCCCCTGAAGAATCAAATCACGCGCCAGGAATACCTCGATTCGTTCGTTTGAATAGCCGACACAGGGATGCAGAACCCCCAAATAGCGCCAACTGTTTGCGACATAACCAGTCTCTTCGAGGAGTTCTCGCCGTCCAGTCTCTTCGATGGACTCGCCCGGGTCAATTTTCCCGGCAGGAAATTCGATGAACACCTCCCCAACCGGATAACGGAATTGGCGCTCGAAAATCAATTCTCCGTTGTCGAGTACAGGGATCACCACAACGGCACCTTGATGTCGAATATATTCGCGTGTTGAAACACCACCACTCGGCAAACGTACCTGATCGCGTCTTACATCAAGAAGCTTCCCGCGGAACACCTCGGTGCTTTCCATTACTGTCTCACGTAGATGCAAATCGGATTCCTGATCGAATTTCATCTGGATACCCCAAAATAAAAAGCGCCCCGATCAAGCGGGGCGCCGGTAGAAAACAAGTGGCAATAACTATCTGAAGAAAGAAATGGAGTTGTTCAGACTCGTTGCACAGAGCATCATCAACGCGTTCGGAGCGATTCCAATCAGAGCAACCGCAAGACCGTTAGCCGACATTAACAACTTAACTTCGGCCGGCGCCCTGATCGGTGTGTTATCTGCAGGCGGATCGAAATACATGACCTTGACGATACGAAGATAGTAATACGCTCCGACAAGCGAGAAAAATACCGCAGCGAGCGCCAGCCACATGTGGCCCGCAGCCACGACGGCCTGCAACACCGAGAATTTCGCGAAGAAACCGACAAAAAACGGGATTCCGGCCATAGAAAACATCATCATCATCATGATGGCCGCATACCACGAATTACGCTTGTTCAACCCGGCGAAATCGCTGATTTCCTGAGCTTCAAATCCTGCACGCGAGAGAAGGAGAATAGTTCCGAATGCCCCAAGGCTGGAAAGCACATAGGTCACAACATAAAACATCGACGAACTGTATGCATTAACGATATACCGAACATCCCCCCCGATGACCCCTGTTGCCATTCCGAGCAACATGAAGCCCATGTGAGAGATAGCGGAATAAGCCAGCATACGCTTGATGTTCGTTTGTGCGACCGCGGCAAAGTTGCCGACTGCCATCGACAGTACGGAAAGAACAAGCAGCATCAACTGCCAATCATGCGATGCAACAATAAGCCCATTTACCAGCGTGCGAATCACAACAGCAAAAGCAGCCAATTTAGGCGCGGTCGCTATAAACAGAGTGACTGCCGTAGGGGCTCCGTGATAAACGTCAGGAATCCACATGTGGAATGGCACGACCCCTAGTTTGAAAGCAATACCAGAAACAAGGAATACAAGCCCAAACGCGAGAATGATTCCGTTCCCCTGCCCAGCGAGCAAACCGGCCGAAAGCGCAGAAATTTGGAGCGTTCCCGTCGCACCGTAAACCATCGACATGCCATAAAGCAGGAGACCAGACGCCAAAGCACCGAGAACGAAATACTTCATCGAGGCTTCAGTTGCCGGAATCGAATCTCGATTCATCGCAACCATCGCATACAGCGACAATGACAACAGTTCGATACCGATATAAATAGCAAGGAAATGGTTGGCCGACACCATAACCATCATCCCAACGGTAGCAAACAGGCTCAAAACGTAGAATTCACCCTTCGACATGTGCGGGCGATCCAGAACATATGTCCGCGAATAGAAATGACCGGCCAAAACGCTCAGATAAATCATGAGTTTTAGCGTCCCGCTCATTGCATCGCTGACGAACATGTTACTGAAAGTGTATGAGATCTGCCCTGTATTCACTGCCACGGTGACAGCAGCGGCGCCCACAAGCGATAACTGGGTCAGTGCGTACACGATCGTTCTCTTCTTGTCCTTCACGAAGAGGTCGACAATCAAAATAAGACAGGCCATAGCCAACATGAAAATTTCAGCGCTGGCAATGCGCAGGTCGGGCAATACAAATTGCATTTCGGCAAGCGTCATAGCGAATACCAATTATTGGATCTTGCTTACGGAGACATGATGCAACAACTCATTGACTGAACTGTGCATAACATCCGTGAATGGTTTTGGATAAAGGCCCATTCCCAGGGCTCCGACGGCGAGCAAGGAAAGAACGAAAAACTCGCGCAACGTAATATCTGTCAATTCGGCTACGTGGTGATTACCGACTGCACCAAACACTACACGCTTATACATCCAAAGCGTATATGCCGCCCCAAGAATCATCGTTGAGGCTGCCGCAAACGCCACCCAGAAATTGAACTTAACCGATGCCAAGATAACCATAAACTCGCCGACAAACCCAGAAGTCGCAGGGAGGCCGGCATTGGCCATGGCGAAAAGCAGGAAGAAAGCGGCGAACTTCGGCATCGTATTTACCACGCCACCGTAATCGGCAATCATCCGTGAATGCACCCGATCATACATAACACCGATACAGTAGAACATTGCTCCGGCGACGAACCCGTGCGAGATCATTTGAACGAGCGCGCCTTCCACGCCCAATGGGCTGAAGATAAAGAAACCGAGAGTTACAAACCCCATGTGTGCGATCGATGAGTAAGCAACAAGCTTCTTCATGTCGACCTGCACCAATGCGACAAAGCCAATATAAACAACCGCGATCAACGACAACGCGAGAATCAGGCCAGAGAACTCATGAGACGCATCAGGCGCGATGGGTAGTGAAAACCGCAGGAAGCCATAAGCGCCCAGTTTCAAAGCAATCGCCGCCAAGACGATCGAACCTCCCGTTGGCGCCTCTACGTGGGCGTCTGGCAACCACGTATGAACTGGCCACATTGGAACCTTGACCGCGAATGCAGCAAGGAATGCCAAGAAGATCCACTTCTGCGCATTTAAAGACAACGGCAATTGATGCCAATCCTGAATCGAAAAACTCCCCGAATTAAGGAAAAGATAAATCAGTGCAACCAAGAACAACAAGGATCCCATCAATGTAAAAAGGAAGAACTTAAACGCGGCATAAACCCGACGCGGCCCCCCCCAAACCCCAATGATGATATAGAGCGGAATCAGTGATGCTTCAAAGAAGACATAGAACAACATCGCATCAAGCGATGAGAAGATACCGTTGAGCAGGCCAGACATAATCAGGAAGCCCGCATTGTATTGAAAGACCTTGCTCTCAATGACTTTCCAACCGGCTAGAACAACAATAACCGTGATGAAACTGTTCAAAATCACGAAAAGCATCGAGATGCCATCAACGCCCAAGTGATAGTTGATATTGAAGCGACTTATCCAGGGGGACAATTCCACGAATTGCATCGCAGGCGTCGTTGTATCGAATCCGGAATAAAGCGGCAAAGCAACCATTAACCCTGCGACGGCTCCGAGCAGGGCAAGCATGCGCGCAAACGGCGCGTTTCGGTCCGAGCCAGTCAATAAAATGACAAGCCCTGAGAAAATCGGCACCCAGATGGCTAACGAAAGTAGCGGAAATCCTGACATATTGTTCCCAGTCGTTATTCAGTTCAGGCGCGCAAGAGCCAGAAAGAGAGAAGCGCGCAAACACCAAAAATCATCGTAAAGGCATAGTGATAGACATGGCCGGTTTGGAACAAGCGCAGAAGCGTCGAGACCCAACCAACAACACGAACGGAACCACCAACAACCAGCCCGTCGATGAAGCCAGCGTCGCCTCCTTTCCACAACCCCTGACCGAGGAGACGAGCGCCGCGGGCAAGAACCACCTCGTTGAACTTATCAAAGTAGTACTTGTTCTCCAGCACCGTATAAAGCGGCCCACTTGCCGACTTGATCGCAGCGGGAATCTCTGGCTTCTTGAGATAGAAATACCATGCCGAAACAACACCGGCGACAGCTAACCAGAATACAGGGCTGCTGAATGCATGAGTCGCCATAGCGAATGCACCATGAAAGTGATGCTCCATCTCCATCAACCCCGGGTGAGCTTCCTCGTTGATGAAGATAACTCCCTTGAAAAACTCGCCAAACATCATCGAGTCAATCGCGATATATCCAATAACCACGGACGGAATCGCCAACAACACTAGCGGCAATGTCACGACCCATGGAGTTTCATGCGGCTTCTGCCCTGGTGCAAGACCGTGGTGGTGATCAGCAGACACTTCTTCATCGTCGTGATCACCATCGTGTTCGTCATGACCGTGATCCGCATTGGCCGCGTGCGTGCCCCCAAAACGTTCCTCGCCGTGAAACACAAGGAAGTACATACGGAACGAATAGAAAGCAGTAATGAACACGCCGGCCATAACGGAGAAGTACGCGAATCCGGATCCAGGAATATGCGAAAGTTTCACCGCTTCAATGATGGAATCCTTCGAGTAGAAACCAGCGAAAAAAGGAGTACCAATGAGCGCTAGAGATCCGATTAGTGACGTCAGCCACGTCACGGGCATGTATTTGCGTAAGCCGCCCATATTGCGGATGTCTTGGTCGTGGTGCATGCCGATGATGACCGATCCGGCCGCAAGAAATAGCAACGCTTTAAAGAACGCATGCGTCATCAGGTGGAAAATAGCCGCAGGATAGGCCGACGCCCCGAGTGCAACAGTCATATAACCGAGTTGGGACAAGGTCGAATACGCGACAACCCGCTTGATGTCGTTTTGAATGATCCCAAGAAAACCCATGAAAAGCGCCGTGATCGATCCAATCACGATGACGAAAGCCAGTGCTGTATCGGAAAGTTCAAACAGCGGCGACATGCGAGACACCATGAAAATCCCGGCGGTAACCATCGTCGCGGCGTGAATGAGAGCCGAAATCGGGGTCGGACCTTCCATGGAGTCAGGCAGCCAGACATGTAGTGGAACCTGTGCCGATTTCCCCATCGCACCAATAAACAACAGAATGCAAGTGGCACTGAGCAATGACACCGTGCCCCATTCCGCTCCCGGAATCAATGTGATGGTCGCATCCGACAACGCCTTTGCACCAGAGAAGACTTCCTGATAATCCAGCGTTCCGAAATGCGCCAGGACCAACCCGATGCCGAGGATGAAGCCGAAATCACCAACCCGGTTGACCAGGAACGCCTTCATGTTTGCATAAATTGCCGTCGGGCGCGTATACCAAAAGCCGATCAGCAAATAAGAAACAAGTCCGACAGCCTCCCAGCCGAAGAACAACTGCATGAAGTTGTTGCTCATGACAAGCATCAACATAGAGAACGTGAACAAGGAGATATAGCTGAAAAATCGGCTATATCCAGGGTCGTCGTGCATATACCCGATGGTGTAAATATGAACCATCAACGAGACAAAAGTCACAACCAACATCATTGTGACTGTCAGGGAATCGATCAAGAATCCGACCTGAAACTTGTAATCCCCCGCAGAGAGCCATTGGTAAACCGGGCCGTTGAACGTATTGCCAGCGGAGACATCCTTGAAAATATACACAGACGCAAGAAACGCGATTGCCACACCGGCAATCGTGACCGTGTGAGCCAGCCAACGGGGGATCAGACGACAGAAAAGACCAGCAATGATTGCGCCAAAAAGAGGTGCCAGCGGGACAAGAAGATAGATTTTTTGCATATCCATTTTCAGCCCTTCAGGCTGTCCAGATCATCCACATGGATGGTCTTAAGGTTGCGGAACAGCACGACAAGAATCGCCAAGCCAATTGCCGATTCAGCCGCAGCCACTGTCAAAATAAAAAATACGAATACTTGCCCGGCGAGATCCTGTAAATAATGCGAAAACGCTATGAAATTGATGTTGACCGACAACAGCATCAATTCAATGGACATCAGAATGATGATCAGATTTTTCCGGTTAAGAAAAATGCCGACGATACTGATCGCAAAAAGGACAGCACCTAGTATTAAAAAATGGGACAGTGTTAACAAGTTGCCTCCCTAATCGATCTCTGCTCGCTGCAGTTGCACCGCGACCACAAAACCCTCGTCATCTCGAAAAAACACAGAAGATCACGTCTGTGTGATAGGTCAATCATTCTTTTCTGCCGGCATTTTCAACACGCGAACTCTATCCTTCGCCTTGACAAATACCTGTTGCGACGGACTAACCGACTTACTCTTGCGTTTGCCTCTAAGGGTAAGCGCCGTCGCGGCCACAATGCCCACCAACAAAACAACCGATGCCAGTTCGAACGGATAGACATATTCGGTAAAGAGTAGCCGGCCGATCGACTGGACATTGCTGAAACCAGCCTCAACTTGGGGAACATCACTCTCAAGCACCCCAGAGTACATTCCGCCCAAAACCAGCCCCATCTCAGCCACAATCAAAAGCGCCACAATCGCGCCGAGTGGTAGATAGCTCCAGAAACCTTCACGCAGGCGATCTAGGTTTATATCAAGCAACATCACCACGAACAAGAAGAGCACCATGACCGCCCCGACATAAACCAAGATCAGAGAGATCGCTAGAAATTCGGCCTGAAGAAGTATCCATATTCCACTGGCACTAAAAAAGGCCAGGACCAAATGAAGCGCGGCATGTACCGGGTTGCGAAGCGTAACAACACGCAAGGCTGCAAACACCAATATGGTGGAAAGAAAATAGAAGACGAACGTTCTGAATTCCATCGTGTCAGCGCCTATGTGTTAACGGTATTTCGAGTCAAGTTCGCGATCAGCGGCAATCTGTGCCTCATAACGATCGCCGTTGGCCAACAACATGGGCTTGGTGTAATACAGGTCACTCTGTTTTTCCCCGTGGTACTCGAAGACGCGAGTCTCGACGATAGCGTCAACCGGACAGGCTTCCTCACAGAACCCACAGAATATGCATTTATTCAGATCGATGTCGTAGCGGGTCGTACGCCGGGAGCCATCTTCCCGTTGCGCTGACTCGATCGTGATTGCCATTGCAGGGCAAACTGCCTCACAAAGCTTGCAAGCGATGCAACGCTCCTCGCCATTCGGATAACGCCGCAAGGCATGCAACCCCCGGAACCGGAAGCTCTGCGGTGTTTTTTCCTCTGGATATTGTACGGTAATTGTTCGCGCGAACACATGACGCCCGGTCACCGCCAAGCCTTTCAGCAGCTCCTTGAGCAAAAGGCTGTTAAGAATTTCTTTCATAGATCCCATGAACTGCCTCTCACTTCCAGATGTTCCAAGGCGACAACATCCAGCAAGCAACAATTGCCAGCCAAATCAGACAAACGGGGATGAGAACTTTCCACCCTAGCCGCATCACCTGATCGTAGCGATAGCGTGGGAACGTCGCACGAACCCAGAAGAAAAGCGTCAAAACCGCGAAAATCTTCGCAAACAACCAAAGAATGCTGTCTGGCAAGAAGCTCACCGGGGACAACCACCCACCCAGGAAGAGCAGACTAACCAACGTACACCCCATGAGCATTGCGGAATACTCAGCCAACTGAAATACCGCAAAACTCATCCCTGAATACTCGACGTGGTAGCCCACGATTTCAGACTCACCTTCCGCAAGATCGAAAGGAGCCCGGTTACATTCCGCAAATATCGAAATGATGTAGACAACGAACATAGGAAGCAGCGACAACCAGTTCCATGACAAGAACGTGAGTCCCATCTCGGCAAAACGCCCCTGCCCCTGTGCCTTGACGATATCAACCAAATTGAGACTGTTGGACACCATCAAAACAACGACCAACGATAGCCCCATCGCGACTTCATAAGAGATCATCTGCGCAGCAGAACGCATCGAGCCAAGAAAGGCGTACTTGGAATTCGGTGACCATCCCGCAAGAATAATGCCGTACACCCCGATCGAAGTAACCGCCAAAATGAAAAGCAGACTGGCATTGATATTAGCCAAAACAAGAAACTCGTTGAACGGTATAACCGACCACGCCACAAGCGCAGGTGCAAATGCGAACAGAGGTGCCAGCAGGAATACGGCCTTGTCGGCGTTAGCGGGTATAACAACCTCTTTCAAAAGTATCTTCAAGCCGTCAGCCAAGGGCTGAATAAGCCCCCACGGCCCAACACGGTTCGGACCAACGCGAACTTGAATAGCCCCGATAATCTTGCGCTCGGCGTAAGTCGCATACGCTACGCACAAGAGCAGCGGAGCCACAATCAACATAACTTTGATGACGGTCCAAACCAGGGTAATCAGGCCGGGCCATAAGTCGCCAAAAGCATCCTGACCCAATTGCATCAGCCAATCAAAATGCGGAATCAAGAACCCTGGCAACAGTTGATGCAGCGTCTCCACCATCATGCGCGCTCCACGCTAATCGAACCAAACATTTCACCAAGGACGGCAGTCGAGGCATGCGCAGCCGAAACCTGCACGCATAACGGGGGAACCGCGTTATCGATCACTGCAGTCAGTAATACGCTCCCCGCTCCTTGAACGACGCGCACCGTTTCATTTTCCGAAAGGCCAAGATCCGTCAGCGTTGCAGCATTGAGCCTTGCTCTCGGGACAGAAGCATTACTGGTTTTCTGCAGAGAGTCGGCATTCCGAACTAGTGTATCCGCAAAATAGATCGGGACATCGGCAATCCGCTGAAGGCCGTTAACCCGCACCGGCAAAGCAGTAACATCCGTTTGCACTGCATTATCCAGCCCGTCAAGAAAGGCTTCTCCAGCAGGAACCATTTCATCCCGGACTTGTTCACTCGATTCATACTCAAACCCTGGCAACGAAAGCAGATTACCAAGCACACGCAGAATCTTCCAGGCTGGCCGTGATTCGCCTGCCGGACGACAAACCCCGGCAACACTCTGCACTCGACCTTCGGCACTCACATATGTACCCGAGCTTTCCGTGAATGGTGCTGCAGGCAGAAGAACATCAGCGTACGTCTCGGCAATATCACCCTTGAAGGTTGAAAGAGCGACAACCAAATCAGCCTGCTTCAAGGCTTCAACGGCCAACGTGGGATTCACGCAATCGAGTTCAGGTTCCACCCCCAAAAGGACATAGGCCTTACGCGGTTGCGCGAACATCTCGTACGCATTTAATCCTTCTGAACTGTCGGGTAAAGCATTGGCAAGGTAACCACCAACGCTGTTCGACGCCTCACCGAAAAATCCGAAGGATGAGTTGGTCAAACGCGCCAATTCCTGGCCTAAGACATGCAGTTGAGCCGCAGACGCAATTTGTTCCGCAACATTCCCAAAGAACACAGCCTTCCGTCCATCAGTAATAAGGCTCTCCGCTATCGAACGGCTGCTGTCAGAAATTTCAATATTGCTCAAATCAACCGATGTTGTTGCACCGGAAAGTTCAACAACTGCTTTCAGCACACTTGCTACGGCGAGCGGAAGCTCGCTAGGTGCCACGGAAACATGCTGATGAAGGTTGATGAGAGGATCATCCCCCGTCACGGAAATCAAGCTGACTTTCTTGCCCGATTTTTTTGCTAATTGTCTCAAACGCTGCGCAAAAAGTGGGTGATCCTTACGCAGGAAGCTGCCGACAACCAGTACAGAGTCGCATTGAGGGATCTCGGCGATCCGCATTCCTAGCCAAGGGATGCCTGCAAGTTTTCCATCCAATGAGAAATCGCGACGCCGCGGGCGGAAATCGATACTGCCGGATCCAATTCCTCTCACCAGTTTCTGCAGAAGGAACAACTCTTCCAACGTTGAGCGTGGAGACGCCAATGCTGCGATTGCGTCTGGCCCTTGACTCTTGACGATATCTTTCAGTCCGTGTGCAACGTAATCGAGTGCAACGTTCCACTCAACCTCGCGCAAGCTCCCATCGACGCGCACCATCGGTTTGAGGAGTCGACTCGGCGCGTTAAGCGCCTCGTAAGAAAAACGATCCTTGTCCGAAATCCAACACTCATTGACGTCTTCATTCTCTCGAGGAAGAACACGCATCACTCGATTGTTCTTTACCTGAACTGTCAGGTTGGTTCCAACGCTGTCGTGCGGACTTACCGACTTGCGCCTTGATAGTTCCCAGCTTCGAGCGGAATAGCGGAAAGGCTTGGAGGTCAATGCACCGACGGGACACAGATCAATCATGTTGCCGGAGAGTTCGGAATCGATCGTGCGCCCCACGAAGGTCTGAATCTCCGAATGCATGTTCCGGTTGGCCATCCCGAGTTCCATTACTCCCGCGATTTCTTGACCAAAACGAACGCAACGGGTGCAATGAATGCAGCGAGACATCTCCTGCATTGAGATAAGTGGCCCGACATCCTTCTGGAACACAACCCGCTTGGCTTCCTTGAAACGGGAAGAAAGGCCGCCGTAACCTACCGACAAGTCCTGCAATTGGCATTCACCACCTTGATCGCAGATAGGACAATCCAGCGGGTGGTTGATCAAAAGGAATTCCATCACTCCTTTTTGGGCCTTTACGGCTAGTTCGGAGTGCGTGAATACTTTCATCCCGTTAGTCACTGGCGTGGCGCATGCGGGGAGAGGCTTGGGCGCCTTCTCCACTTGCACGAGACACATACGGCAATTGGCCGCAATTGACAGCTTCTTGTGATAGCAGAAATGCGGAATATACGTACCGATCGCCTGTGCCGCATCCATAATGGTGCTACCGGGCGGCACTTGAATCTGTTTGCCGTCGATTTCAATATCTAGCATATCGCTGCCTTAGAACGTTGCTTTGAAGAAGCCGCTACCCGCGCGTTGAATTTCTGGCGGCACAAGGCACTTCTTGTGTTCAATGTGATAGGCGAACTCGTCCTGAAAATGTTTGACGAAACTCTGAACCGGCATCGAAGCAGCGTCGCCAAGAGCACAAATGGTGCGCCCCATGATGTTCGTTGTTACGCTTCTTAGGAGATCGAGATCCTCAGGACGACCCAGCCCGTGCTCAATACGATGGACAATCTTGTACAACCAGTTTGTTCCTTCGCGACACGGCGTGCATTGACCGCAGGACTCCTCGTAATAAAAATACGATAAGCGATCCAGCGCCTTCACCATGCAGGTTGTTTCGTCCATGACGATAACTGCCCCGGACCCTAGCATCGACCCAGCCTTACTGATCGAGTCGTAATCCATCGTACAGTCCATGATGACCTGCGCAGGCAACACCGGTGCAGATGAACCGCCCGGAATACAGGCCTTCAATTTTCGCCCGCCACGAACACCGCCCGCCATTTCTAAAAGTGTTGAGAAAGGGGTCCCCAGCGGAATTTCGTAGTTACCTGGACGGTTGACGTGACCAGATACAGAAAAGAGTTTTGTACCGCCATTGTTCGGCTTTCCAGCCTCAAGATAGGCCTCCGGGCCCATGTTCAAAACGAACGGCACAGCGGCGAAGGTTTCGGTGTTATTAATTGTCGTTGGTTTTCCATACAAGCCGAAACTTGCCGGAAACGGTGGTTTGAAGCGAGGCTGTCCCTTCTTTCCTTCGATCGATTCCAGAAGCGCCGACTCCTCGCCACAGATGTATGCACCATAGCCGTGATGAGCGAAAAGCTCAAAATCAAAGCCAGAACCCTGAATGTTCTTCCCGATCAATCCAGCGGCACGTGCCTCATCGAGCGCTTCTTCGAAGCGTTTATAAACTTCCCAAATTTCGCCATGAATATAGTTGTAGCCGCGCACAGCACCCACGGCATAGCCGGCAATGACCATTCCTTCAATAACCGCATGCGGATTAAAGCGTAGGATATCCCGGTCCTTGAATGTACCGGGCTCTCCTTCGTCGGTATTGCACACGACGTATTTATCGCCCTTGAAGTCCTTTGGCATGAAACTCCACTTCAGTCCGGTGGGAAAACCCGCACCACCACGACCGCGGAGAACAGACTTTTTTACGTTCTCAATGACCGTTTCCGGAGAAATTTTCTCCTCCAGAATCTTTTTCAACGCTTTGTATCCGCCTCGCTTGAGGTAATCCGCCAATCGCCAAGTGTTGTCACCATCGAGGCCAACGGTAAGCAGAGGATTGATAGAACCAAGAATGGCCATTATTCAAGCTCCGACAGAAGTTTGTCGATCTGTTCGGGTTGCATACAGCTGCACATGCGGCGGTTATCGACCAACATCACCGGTGCATCACCACACGCCCCCATACACTCACCTTCTTTGAGCGTGAATTTTCCGTCCGGCGTCGTCTCGTTGAAATCAATGCCCAGCTTCGCTTTGAGATACTCCGCCGCGTCAACACCGCCAGACAGCATGCATGGCAAGTTTGTACAAACCGTGAGCTTGTGTTTTCCAACCGGCTTCAGGTCGTACATGTTATAGAAGCTTGCCACTTCGTAAGCAGCCATCGGCGCGATGCCAAGATAATTGGCGACAAATTCGATCGCTTCACTGGGAAGCCAACCCAACTCTTCCTGAGCAATTGCCAACGCCCCCATCACGGCGGACTGTTTCTGATCTGGAGGATACTTTGCAATCTCGCGATCGATCTTTTGTACGGATTCTTTAGATAGCATTAGCGGTCAATCTCGCCAAAAACGATATCGATTGTGCCAACCATCGTAACTACGTCGGCAATCATGTGGCCACGCACCAATTCATCCATGGACGAAAGATGCACATACCCAGGGGAACGAATCTTCAGCCGGTACGGTTTATTAGCCCCATCGGATACGGCGTAGATCCCAAACTCCCCTTTCGGGTGCTCAATAGCCGAATACACCTGACCTTCCGGTACATGAATGCCTTCGGTACAAAGCTTGAAGTGATGAATCAGTTCCTCCATGTTCGACTTCATGCTCGCACGTGAAGGAGGCGAAACCTTGTGATTGCTGGAAATAACCGGCCCCGGGTTTACACGCAACCAGTCAATACACTGCTGGAGAATTCGGTTGGACTGACGCATCTCGTTTACACGGACGAGATACCTGTCATAACAATCCCCCGTTACGCCGACGGGGATATCGAAATCAAGACGATCATAGACCGCATAAGGCTGTTTCTTCCGCAGATCCCACGGAATCCCGCATCCACGAAGCATCGGGCCGGTCATACCCAATTGCAGCGCGCGCTCGGGGGAAACAACACCCACATCAACCAGCCGCTGCTTCCAAATTCGGTTATCAGTCAGCAGGGTTTCGTAATCGTCCAGAATTTTCGGGAAGCGCTTGACAAAATCCTCAAGAAAGTCGAGAAACGTCCCGCTACGCGCCTCATTCAATTTTTTTAACGCAGCACCACTTTTCCACTTGGACTCTTTGTATTTTGGCATCGAGTCCGGCAAATCACGATACACACCGCCCGGACGATAGTAAGCCGCGTGCCAACGCGTACCCGTCACAGCCTCGTAGCAATCAACCAAATCCTCCCGCTCACGCATCGCGTACAGCATCATGGTCATCGCACCCACATCAAGACCCTGAGCACCGATCCATAGCAGATGATTCAGAATACGGGTGATTTCGTCAAACATCACTCGGATATACTGGGCCCTCACAGGCACCTCAACTCCGACCAACCTTTCCACGGCCAAACAGTACGCGTGCTCACTGCACATCATCGACATGTAATCGAGCCGGTCCATATAAGGAACCGACTGGATCCATGTTTTATTCTCCGCCAGCTTCTCAGTAGCCCTATGAAGGAACCCAATGTGGGGGTCCGCGCGCTGCACAACTTCACCGTCAAGCTCAAGCACCATCCGCAACACGCCATGCGCAGCAGGATGCTGAGGGCCGAAGTTAAGGGTGTAATTCTGAATATCAGCCATTTTCAACATCCCCGTAGTTCTCTTCCCGCACAATCCGGGGAGTAATTTCACGCATCTCGATCGTCACGGGTTGATATACAACACGACGCTGCTCTGAGTCATAGCGCATTTCGACATTTCCGCATACGGGAAAATCTTTACGGAATGGATGTCCGACAAACCCATAATCAGTAAGGAGGCGGCGCAAGTCAGAATGGCCCGGAAAAACAATACCGAACAGATCGAACGCCTCACGCTCGAACCAGTTAGCCGAATTCCAAATGGAGACTACTGAGGGCACGGAGGGGAAATCATTGCTGGAAGCAAAACACCGAACCCGTACGCGCCAGTTGTGCGTAATTGAAGTGAGGTGCGACACCACCGCAAAACGACTACCCGACCAATCACCACCACCATAGGTCGAATAGTCAATCCCGCACAAATCAATCAGCTGTTCAAAACGGAGTTCCGGCTCATCACGAAGCTGCAACATGGTCTCGAGATAATCGCAGACATCAACATCTATCGAGACTTCTCCCAAAGCGCTAACCATTCTTGCGGCACGCTCTCCGAGATGCTTCTGCAGATTTTGGCTAAGCAGATCAAGCTTGGCTGACATGACTCTCTCTCGGACAAATTAACGGGCGATGGTACTGGTGCGATGGATCTTGTTCTGAAGCTGAAGCAGCCCGTAGATCAGCGCCTCCGGTGTCGGCGGACATCCCGGAACATAAATATCTACTGGAACAATGCGATCACATCCACGAACAACGGAGTAAGCATAATGGTAATACCCACCACCGTTAGCACAGGACCCCATTGACACAACCCAACGGGGTTCAGCCATCTGGTCATAAACCTTTCGCAACGCTGGTGCCATTTTGTTGGTCAGCGTCCCGGCAACAATCATTACATCAGACTGCCTGGGGCTGGGACGAAAAACAATACCAAATCGATCAAGGTCATAACGAGAACAACCGGTGTGAATCATTTCGATTGCGCAACAGGCGAGACCAAAGGTCATGGGCCACATCGACCCTGTACGCATGTAATTAATCAGCTTATCCGCTGTGGTAGTAATAAAGCCTTCCTGGAGGACGCCCTCAATACCCATTGCCAATCACTCCCAATCCAGCGCGCCTTTGGCCCACGCGAAGACGTAACCAACGACAAGAATAGCCAAGAACACAATCATCTCAATGAAGCCAAACCACTTAACAGACTCGGTCTGTACGATTTCCTTGAAAATCGTCGCCCACGGCACCAGAAAGGCAACTTCAAGATCAAAAAGGATAAACAAGATCGAAATCAGGTAATAACGCACATCAAACTTCATGCGCGCATTTTCAAAGGCATCAAAACCACATTCGTAGGGCGAAAGCTTTTCGCTATCCGGGCGATGGGGAGCAACAACCAAACCCGTAATCACCGGCGCTATGCCAAAAACGGCGCCGACAAGAACGAAGACAAACACCGGGAAATATGTTTCCAGCATGATCCGCCACACGAACAATAACAGTTTGTCGATACCACCCCGCAGGGCAGTCTATTTGGTGCCGACGATGAGACTCGAACTCATACGACCGAAGTCACTACCCCCTCAAGATAGCGTGTCTACCAATTTCACCACGTCGGCACTATCACCCGGCAGCAGCGAGAACAAGAGGGATACACCAACTCTCGCCACCACCAGGAACCCGAATTACTTGGGAATATCTTTTGTCTTCGACTCGGAATCTGAAGGATTTCCGACCTTCTCTCCCACCACCGAAGAGGGCGTCGAAACAGGCGAAGATTGTACCGCATCCTGCATTACGCCACCAGACGTTTTGGCCCTGTTAGAGGCAAAATACGCCAGAGAAAGACTAGTCAGGAAGAACACCACCGCCAGCACTGCCGTACTTCTACTTAAAAAATTGGCCGACCCTGTCGCCCCGAAAAGGCTACCAGAAGCACCACTACCAAATGCAGCCCCCATGTCCGCCCCCTTGCCGTGCTGAACAAGCACCAGCCCGACAATCCCAAGCGCGGCAATCACATGAACAAACAGAATTATGGAGAACAGATAGCTCATATCAACTATTTCGCAGCGGCAGCACAAATGGACAGAAAGTCAGACGCCACAAGCGAGGCACCGCCAATCAATCCGCCATCAATATCCGGCATGGAGAACAGCTCTGCCGCATTGCCCGGCTTGACACTGCCGCCATACAGAATCTGCAACCCCTCTGCCACATTTCCATCAAGCTTGGCAATCTGCGCACGAATGGCCGCGTGCACCTCTTGCGCTTGAGCCGAAGTTGCCGTACGCCCAGTACCGATCGCCCAAACGGGCTCATAGGCCACCACAGCACCGGAAAATGCAGCAACGCCAACACGCCCCAACACCGCGTCAATCTGCGAGGAAACAACCTCAATCGTCTTCCCGCCATCTCGCTGCTCAAGCGTTTCACCGACACAAAGAACGGGACGCAGCCCCGAGGCCAGAGCCGCTGCAAACTTCTCGGCCACCAGCTTGTCGGATTCACCATAAATTGCTCGACGCTCCGAATGCCCAACCAGAACATAACGGCAACCAAAATCCTGCAACATGGCCGCGCTGACTTCACCCGTAAAAGCACCTTGAGCCTGTTCGCTAAGGTTCTGCGCGCCCCAGACAATGGAGGTTCCGCTCAGCACAGCTTGTGCTTGGGCGAGATACGGAAACGGAACACAGACGGCAACCGCGACGTCACTCAAACCAGCGACACCAGCAACAACATCTTGCAACAACTGCTGGTTGCTCTTAAGCCCACCGTGCATCTTCCAGTTTCCTGCAACAAGCTTTTGACGCATAGAACACCCCGCCGAAAAAAGAGAAATTATAGCGATTCATGTCGCATGCGGTCAATAAAACACACCCGCCAGGACGGCCGGAAATACGCGCTATGCGACCGATTGGAGACTACCAGGACCCGCTCCAGAAACCAGTCGGCGTATAGCCAAACCGCCCCCTGGCGCCGTCATCCAACGTCAGATTCGAACGTAACGTATGCAATCTATCCGCAAAAGCTTGCCCATATTCATTACGCTAACCGTTAACCGCTTCCCGGACCGCGTTAGCAAGTTTTTCTGCGGCCGCCAGGACGCTTTCAGCATTTCGGCCTTCAACCATCACGCGTAAAAGCGGCTCCGTCCCGGATGCGCGCAACAACACACGCCCCGCCCCTGACAACTCTGCTTCTACGTGATTCTTGGCCGCAACGATTCCCGGGTGATCCTTCCACGGAAAACCCTTGCTCAAGGGAATATTGATCAAGTGCTGCGGGTATAGTTCGAGCCGCCCGAGCAGCGACTTCAGATCGCACCCCTCCTCGCACAGCGCAGTCAATACCTGCAGTGCGGAGACAATTCCATCGCCCGTTGAATGCTTGTCGAGACAAAGGATATGCCCTGAATTTTCTCCGCCATACAACCACCCCTTTTCCTGCAACATTTCCAGCACATAACGGTCTCCGACGGCAGCACGAGAAAACGGCACCCCTAGCTCGGCCAACGCATGCTCAAATGCGAGATTGGTCATCAGAGTACCGACGACGCCCGCCACAGGGCCGTTGCGCAAACGGCTACGCACCACAGCCAGCAACAACTGATCGCCGTCGTACACATTACCGCCAGCGTCTACCATCATCACTCGGTCACCATCGCCATCGAGCGCTATACCGATATCGGCCTGATTCTCGAGGACCGCCCGACTCAACGCCGCAGTGGAGGTCGCCCCAACATCCTTGTTGATATTCAGTCCATTCGGCTCCGCCCCGATTGCCACGACTTCGGCGCCCAGTTCGTGGAAAACGTGGGGTGCAATGTGGTAGGCGGCACCGTTGGCGCTGTCGACTACGATCTTCAGTCCACGCAGATCGAACGAATTCGGAAAAGTACTCTTGCAAAACTCAATATAACGCCCTGCCGCATCGACAATACGTCGCGCGCGCCCCAGCTCTGCAGAGGCAACACAATCAAGAGACATTTCAATACCCGCTTCGATTTCCGCCTCGATCGAATCGTCCAGCTTGGTCCCCTGAGAAGAGAAAAACTTGATTCCGTTATCGTAGTAGGGATTGTGTGACGCTGATATCACCACACCGGCCTGCAGACGCAGAGCGCGAGTCAAATAGGCAACGGCCGGGGTTGGCATCGGGCCGACCAGACAGACGTCCACACCGGCTGCAGAAAAACCAGCCTCCAAGGCCGCTTCCAGCATATAACCGGAAATCCGCGTGTCCTTTCCAATCAATACTTCAGGACGAACACCTGGTTTCAGCCCGCCTTGCCTCGCACCATAGGAGACAAGTACCTTGCCCGCGGAGTACCCGAGCCGCATGACGAACTCCGGAGTAATTGGCGCCTGACCAACCCGACCGCGTACACCATCGGTTCCAAAGTATTTCCTCGTCATAAACACTCCCTGGACAGAGTCAAAAAGGAAGTTATTGTACTGAAATCACCCGGACATAAATTGAATTGATGGAGTATCTGACTCTAGATCAACCAAATCTACCTGTAATGTATTCTTCGGTTTGTTTCTGCTGGGGTTTGATGAATATCTGGTCAGTCACGCCGAACTCGATCAGATCCCCCAGATACATGAAGGCCGTGTAGTCGGAAATACGAGCAGCCTGCTGCATGTTGTGCGTCACGATTGCTATCGTGTATTCGGATTTGAGCTCATCGATCAGTTCCTCGACCTTGGCTGTGGAAATTGGATCGAGCGCGGAGGTTGGTTCATCAAGCAAAACGACCTCGGGCTTGACCGCTACAGCTCTGGCAATGCACAGACGCTGTTGCTGCCCTCCCGAAAGAGACAACCCGCTTTGTTGCAACTTCCCTTTAACCTCGTCCCACAACGCAGCCTTACGTAGTGCCCACTCAACTCTTTCGTCCATTTCCGATGTCGGAAGCTTTTCGTAGAGACGGACACCAAAGGCGATGTTCTCGTAGATGGTCATCGGAAAAGGTGTCGGCTTCTGGAACACCATGCCGATCTTTGCCCGAACAAGATTGACGTCCTGTTTCTTGTCGAGGATGTTCTGGCCGTTGAACAGAATTTCACCCTCCGCACGCTGCCCGGGATAAAGGTCGAACATTCTGTTGAACGTACGCAACAAGGTGGATTTCCCACAACCGGAAGGGCCAATGAATGCAGTTACACGATGCCGCTCAACATCAAGATTGATCTTTTTAAGCCCTCTGAAATTGCCGTAGTAGAAATCGAGATTACGGACCTGCAGAGCGACATCTTTATCACGAGCTACATCAACTGATGACATGTAAAAAAACTCCGGTAATTCAGTTCTTGTCTTTGGTATGGAACATCAGGCGCGCACCAATGTTCATTGCAAGCACCAACAACGCTATGAGCAAAGCTCCGCCCCACGCTAATGAATTCCAGTTGTCGTAAGGACTCATTGCAAACTGGAAGATCACGACGGGAAGGTTGCCCATCGGCTCTGACATGTTGGTACTGAAAAATTGGTTATTCAGGGCAGTAAACAGTAAAGGTGCCGTCTCTCCCGTCACGCGGGCGATAGCCAGCAACACTCCGGTAACAACCCCCGCCTTCACCGATCTCAGCGTAACGCTGAGCGAAACACGCCATCGCGGCGCTCCCAAGGCGAACGCAGCTTCACGCAGCGTGGGCGGAACTAGCCTGAGCATGTTTTCGGTCGTTCTAACGACAACAGGAATCGCGATCAAAGACAGCGCCGCAGACCCGGCCCAACCGGAAAAGCTCCCCAAGGTTTCAACCATCAGTGCGTAGATGAAAAGCCCAATGGCGATCGACGGCGCGGAAAGCATGATGTCAACAACAAAACGGGTCGCGGCCGCAAACTTTGACTCAGCGCCGAATTCCGCAAGATAAATTCCAGCGAGAATACCGACCGGTGTCGAGACAAAGGTCGTTACCGCAATAATCAGAAAGCTGCCGACGATGGCATTACGCATACCACCACCCTCACTGCCCGGCGCTGGCGTATCGAGCGTAAAGAAATCCCAACTCAGCACTGAGAACCCTTTGGAAAACAGCGTAAAAAGGATCCAGAGCAACGCAAAAAGCCCCAAAGCCATTGCCAGCATCGAAAGACCGATGCACAGCCGGTTGATGAGAATACGACGGTTATATAGATTCATGACTCGCACTCTTTCGACTCAGTGTCCCTGCTTGACCGTCCCACGACGGATAAGCCAGCGCGACAGACTCAGAACTATGAATGTAATTACGAAGAGCACCAACCCCAAAGCGAATAGCGAGGACACGTGAAGCCCCGGCGACGCCTCGCCAAATTCGTTAGCCAGCACCGACGCAATCGAATTACCCGGCGCAAAAAGACTTCCGGTAATACGGTTGGCATTACCGATCACAAAGGTCACCGCCATGGTTTCGCCAAGCGCTCGCCCCAATCCCAACATGACACCACCAACAACACCAACACGTGTGTAAGGCAACACCACGTTCCACACTACTTCCCATGTAGTACAGCCAACGCCATAGGCAGACTCTTTAAGCACGGGCGGAACCGTCTCAAACACGTCACGCATGACTGATGCGATAAACGGTATGACCATCAATGCCAAAACGATGCCGGCAGTAAGAATGCCAATTCCAATGGACGGCCCCGCAAATAACTTCCCGACAAACGGAACGCCACCAAAAATGCGCTGCAGGTAGGGCTGAATGTGCTCTGCAAAGAACGGCGCGAAAATGAACAACCCCCAAATCCCGTAGATAATCGACGGAACCCCCGCCAACAGTTCAATAGCCGTTCCAAGCGGTCTCTTGAGCCACGCGGGGCAGGTTTCAGTCAAAAACAGCGCAATGCCGAAGCTGACGGGCACAGCAACGAGAAGTGCAATCAACGAAGTAACCACAGTGCCGTAGATTGCAATCACCGCTCCGAACTTTTCCTCGGGAACGTTCCATACGTTGGTCCAGACAAACGATGGGCCAAACTCGCGCAGCGCAGGAAGCGCTTCAAGCGCCAGGGAAAGCAATATACCGAACAGCCCGGCCAATACCAGAAATGCAAACAGCAGCGTGACCTTGTGGAAAATCCCGTCCTGCCGCTGAAACACCCTGACCCGTGCCGAATGCACATCCACCGCTTGCTCTACGTTTTCCCCTGCCATGCAGCCACCCTGATCGACCATCCTCGCCATTCCCACATGATAATCGTGCTCCGCAAACCAGCCTTGAACGAAGAACGACGCTGAAATTGCCGTTAAGGAAACCAGGGGCCGCGCCGGCCCCTGGAAGAAAGCGATACGGCCATCTTCCGCCGCATCGTCACTTATCAATTATTTGATCTTCTTCATTTCGGATTCGACCATCTTCACCACATTTGCGGGAAGAGCGACAAAGCCGAGTTCCTCTGCCATTTTCTGACCATTATTGAGTGACCAGGTGAAGAAATCCACCACACCCTGTTGCTTGGCCGAATCAGAGCCTTTTTCGTACACCAGAACATAGGTTGCCGAAGTAATGGGCCACGCGTTGTCACTTTTCTGATCGAGGAGATCCGGCGCCATGCCTTCAACCTTGAAATCGGCACCAGCCGCGGCATCCGCAACAGTCTGCTGAGTGGGCAGGACAAACTTCCCAGCCTTGTTCTTAAGGGCAACGAACGTCATGTTGTTCTTCATTGCATCGGCAATATCGACATAGCCGATGGCACCTGCAATCTTCGTAACGTTAGCGGCAACACCTGGATTACCCTTGCCACCCACAGCGTTAGACGGCCAGTTTACCGTCGTACCCGCACCAACACTGCTCTTGAACTCTTCGGATTGCTTAACCAGATAGCTGGTAAAGCCAAACGTCGTTCCCGAGCCATCAGAACGATGCGCGACTGTAATCGCGGTATCAGGGAGCTTGACGCCCGGATTCAAGCTGGCAATCGCAGGATCATTCCACTTCGTGATCGCGCCACGGAATACATTGGCAGCCGTCACCCCATCAAGCTTGAGATCCCCCGACTTGATCCCCGGAAGATTGATAACGATCGTTACTCCGCCCATAACGGTCGGCAACTGCACCAGCCCGGCCTCTTTCAGCTCGGTAACATTGAGTGGTTTGTCAGTACCACCGAAGTTAACGGTTTTGGCCTTGATCTGCTTGATGCCGCCCGAGGAACCGATACCCTGATAGTTCACTTGATTACCAGTTTTGGCATTGTAGGCTTCGGCCCACTTCGTATAAACGGCAAACGGGAAGGTCGCCCCCGCACCCGTGATGTTCGCTGCCATCGCGACAGGAGCGGCCATTGCCAGAACGGCAGCTGCCAGCGGAATGGCGGTCCATTTCTTCATCAGCATCTTCATTGCACTTCTCCATTGATGTGTTAAAGCAGAAAGCAAATGAAGTCTAGCGGCCGAATATTTCAGTTTCGTGACACAACGATGAAAACAGCAATCTATGCGAGCAACAAGCGACGTGCAAAGGAAGATAAAAAACAATCCGGACGCTCACGAACACGTCACGAGGGATTTGCTAACACGTACCAGGGTCGTTGAGAAACCGATGCATAACATAGGCATCAACCAAACCTAGCGTTTGATGCCGAAACGCCCTCGGCAAGGTTCCGACGATGTTGAAACCCAGTTTCTTCCATAGAGCAACCGCGCCAGTGTTGGTGCTGACGACGAAATTGAACTGCATCGCCTCGTACCCCGCCTTTCGCGCCTCGTCAAGACAGTGACGCCCCATCGCCTCGCCGATTCCCTTCCCATGCGTCGCCACGCCAACCATGAACGAGGCATTTGCAACATGCGAGCCCAGGTCGCGCTGATTGGCGATCAGTTTGTACACCCCTAAGATAATGCCATCCGCCTCCGCGACGTAGGATCTAATGCCGGGGCCGAACCAGTAGCCATGTGCATCCTCACGGGTTGTCTGAGGAGAAAAAACGTAGGTTTCCCCTTTTGCCACAACGTCTTGGAAAATAGGCCAGATGTATTCGAAATCGTTTTCTGTTGCGCTACGTATCAGCATGTCTCTCTCGTTTGGTTGATCCTCGAAATCGGAATTTTGCCGTGAGTAGCAGAGCACCCGCACCGATGCCTGGAGAGGGTTAGCGGGATTGATTCTGTCAGATTCGTGCCAACTCGAAGGCTTGCCAGACAGCAATCGCATCACGCGTTTCCGCGACATCATGTACGCGCAAAATCCGCGCCCCCTGTGCCGCCGCGATCAATGCCGCCGCCACACTGGCGCCGAGGCGGTCCGACACCGCTTTCCCGGTAATAGCTCCCAGCATCGACTTACGTGACATCCCCGCCAGAATCGGCAGTCCGAAACCCCCCGTCTCGCTGAGACTGGCAAGCATGGCGAGGTTGTTTTCAACTGTCTTGCCGAAACCGAATCCTGGATCAAGAACCAGGCGGTCACGAGAAATCCCCGCGGCTGTCACTTCGTTAACACGTCCGCACAAGAATTCGCTGACCTCGCTGACCACCCCCTCCGGATAGGCAGGCGCCTGTTGCATGGTTAGCGGTTCGCCCTGCATATGCATCAAGCAAACGGCACAATCGCTCTCGGCGACAGCGGCGACGGCACCAGGACGACGTAGCGCGTAAATGTCGTTAATCATCGATGCACCGTGTGCCAACGCAGCCCGCATTACCTCCGGTTTATACGTATCGACTGAGATTGGCACGGGACAACCCGACAACCCTGCCAGCACCGGAAGAAGACGCGCCAACTCATCTTCAAGTGACGTGGGAATCGCACCGGGACGAGAAGACTCTGCACCGAGATCGATCAAGTCGGCGCCAGCATCGATCTGATACCACGCATGCGCGATAGCGCGATCCGTGTCGCTCGCCACCCCATCGCCCGAGAAGGAATCGGGTGTGAGATTTACGATACCCATGACTAGAGGCCGCTCAAGAGAGAGCCGAAATTTTCCACAACTGAGCATCAATATCCCTGAACGAAAAAAGGGGGAGTTGCCTCCCCCGGTTTCATGCCTTCGGCTACGTCGGCATCAGGCTGGTGCCGTGGCGCTGGGTGCCGCACTGGGCGGAGGTGACCCCGCCGCGCCGTTCATTTTCGGCTGAGGATCTTTCGGTGGCCGCGGCGGCTTGCCTGCCATGATGTCATCTATCTGTTCGGCATCAATCGTTTCCCATTCCAGCAACGCTTTTGTCATCGCTTCAACTTTGTCGCGATTCTCGTCGAGGAGCTTCCGGGCGAGCCCAAACTGCTCGTCGATGATCCGGCGAATTTCGGCATCGACCTTTTGCATTGTCGCCTCCGAAACGTTTTTGTGCGTAGTCACGGAACGCCCAAGAAACACCTCGCCATCGTTCTCGCCGTAAACCATCGGGCCAAGTACGTCAGACATACCATAGCGAGTCACCATGTCACGCGCCATCTGCGTCGCCCGCTCAAAGTCATTGGACGCCCCGGTCGTCATCTGGTTCATGAACAACTCTTCGGCGATACGACCACCGAAGAGCACCGCGATACGGCTCATCAGGTAGGTGCGGTCATAAGCATAACGATCTTCCTCGGGCAACTGCATCGTCAGACCGAGCGCACGCCCACGCGGAATGATCGTCACCTTGTGCACCGGATCGGACTTCGGCACAAGCTTCGCGACAACGGCGTGGCCGGATTCATGGTAAGCCGTGTTGCGTTTTTCCTCTTCGCTCATGACCATGCTGCGGCGCTCGGCGCCCATCATGATCTTGTCCTTGGCCTTTTCGAAATCCTCCATATCGACGAGGCGTTTGTTTCCGCGCGCCGCGAACAGCGCCGCTTCGTTGACCAGGTTCGCCAGATCAGCTCCCGAAAAACCCGGCGTGCCGCGTGCGATGATGTCAGCCTTGACATCCGGCGCCAGCGGCACCTTGCGCATGTGCACATTGAGAATCTGTTCGCGGCCACGGATATCTGGCAGAGGAACAACGACCTGCCGATCGAAGCGCCCCGGACGCATCAGCGCGGGATCAAGTACGTCAGGACGGTTGGTGGCCGCGATGACGATCACCCCGGAACTCGCTTCGAAACCATCCATCTCGACAAGCATCTGGTTCAAGGTCTGCTCACGTTCGTCGTTGCCGCCCCCAAGGCCAGCACCACGCTGACGCCCGACGGCGTCGAGCTCGTCAATGAAGATGATGCACGGAGAATTTTTCTTGGCATTCTCGAACATGTCGCGAACGCGCGCCGCGCCCACACCGACGAACATCTCCACGAAGTCGGAACCGGAGATCGAGAAAAACGGTACTTTTGCCTCGCCGGCGATGGCTTTCGCCAGCAGTGTCTTGCCTGTTCCGGGATTACCGACGAGCAGCACGCCCTTGGGGATACGCCCACCAAGTTTCTGGAACTTGCTCGGGTCGCGCAGAAAATCGACCAGTTCGGAAACCTCTTCCTTCGCCTCGTCGCAACCCGCGACGTCCGCAAAAGTCACGTTGTTCGAAGACTCATCCAGCAAGCGCGCCTTGCTCTTGCCGAAGGAGAACGCGCCGCCCTTGCCACCGCCTTGCATCTGGCGCATGAAGAACACCCAAACGCCGATCAGCAACAGCATCGGGAACCAGCTGATGAAGATATTCATCAGGAACGATTGTTCTTCTTCAGGCTTGGCTTCCACCTTTACACCATGCTTGAGCAGGTCGGAGACCATCCAGAGATCCGGCGGCGCGTAAGTCGTCAGCTTGCGACCATCCGCAGTCGTCGCCTTGAGCACCCGGCCTTCGATGACGACCTTGGTAATCGAACCCCGCCCGACCTCATCCATGAACTGGGAATACTCCATCGAGGCCTGCGTCACCTGCCGGGAATTGAACTGGTTGAAGACAGTCATCAGCACGAGGCCGATTACCAGCCAGACCGCCAGATTTTTGAACATGTTATTCAATGCCGTACCTCTTCCTCGCTTCGTCCTGGCACACCAGGAAACCGTCCTCTAAGAAAGACAACATTCTAAACCTTCTCCACCGTTCCGTCAGATCGCCCCGTTACTCGGCCATCAGTCGTTCAGCGTTCAGACTTTTAAACCTTTTCCAAGCAGATAGACTTCCGAACTTCGATCGCGAGAGGCATCTGGTTTTCGCGTAACTACCGACCGGAAAACCTCTCTCATTGCACGAACGAACTCTTCATATCCATATCCTTGGAAAACTTTGACCAGAAAAGCCCCATCCAGTTTCAGCCACTGACGCGAGAAATCGAGCCCCAACTCTGCCAGATGCATGACCCGCGCCTGATCGGACACGGGCACACCGGATATATTGGGGGCCATATCGGAAAGTACAAGGTCAACTTTCTCGCCCGCGAGCAGATCTTCCAGCTGACGCAATACCTCGTCCTCACGAAAATCGCCCTGAATGAACTCGACACCATGCAACCCAGTCATTTCGAGCAGATCCAGCGCCACAACCCTGCCCTGGCCCTTCATACGTTGGGCCGCGACCTGAGACCAGCCACCCGGGGCCGCGCCCAGATCGACGACGACACATCCGGGGCGAATCAGATGGTCCCGGTCATCGATTTCCATCAGTTTGAACGAGGCACGGGAACGGAAGCCTTCTGCCTTTGCCCGCTGCACGAACTGATCGCTTACGTGTTCATGCATCCACGCCTTGCTTGTCCTGGTACGCTTCATTGACTCAAACCCTGTAGAATGCGCGTTTTTGAAGGTTTCCGCCGATGCTTGATATCACTGCAGCCCAGCGACGCGCACTTCGCGCCCGGGCCCACTCCCTGAAGCCCGTAGTTTCGATCAGCCAGAAGGGCCTCAGCGAATCCGTAATGAAGGAAATCGGTGTCTGCCTCGACAGCCATGAGTTGATCAAGATACGGGTTTACAGTGACGAGCGCGAGGAGCGCGAACAGTTGCTCTCGGAAATTTGCCAGCATCTGGAAGCTGCACCGGTACAACATATCGGCAAACTGCTCGTCATCTGGCGCCCCGCGCCTGAACAAACCATCTCGAAGGAATCGCACCGGTCATCCCGGCGCTCAGACCCGCGCCGGACCAAGCGCAGCTATCAAGCCTAGCTGAAAACGACAAGCCAGCGGAGGTCGGTCATGGCCAAATTCCGCTGGCTCTGAAAACATTACTCGTAGCGAACGTCCAGCACCTCATACTCCCGGATTCCCCCAGGAGCCTGGACCTGCGCCACATCGCCGGCATACTTTCCGATCAGCGCCCGGGCGATCGGCGAATTGACAGATATTTTTCCGGTTTTAATGTCCGCCTCGTCCTCTCCAACGATCTGGTAGGTCACCTGATCGCCCGAATCCTGATCCTCGAGGTCAACCGTCGCGCCAAATACACAGCGACCGTCCGCGTCCAGCAATGCCGGATCAATGATCTGGGCGTTGGATAGTTTCAGCTCAACCTCCTTGATACGGCCTTCAACAAACGCCTGCCGCTCCTTGGCTGCATCATATTCGGCATTTTCCGAAAGATCGCCGTGTGAACGCGCCTCGGCAATCGCAGCAATCACGTTCGGACGCTCGACAGATTTGAGATGCTGCAGTTCGACGCGAAGTTTTTCAGCGCCAGCAATTGTCAGGGGGGTCTTGTTCATCGTTGTTCACCAGAAAACAAAACCGCCGGCTCACGAGAACGTGGCGATCCGGCGGCAGAAAAAAGGAAAAATAATACTAGCCGAGTCGGGCGTGCAGTGTCTGCAGCGGATAAACGACCAGTTCCCCGCAATTTTTGATACCCACAGCGGCGGCTTCCGCCCCCCAGACCGTGGTGTACATCGTCACCCGGGCAGCCAGCCCCGAGGTCCGGATCGACCGCGAATCGTTGATCGCCTTGCGCTTCTCGTCGACCGTGTTGATGATCAGGACAACCTCGTTGTTCTTGATCATGTCGACAATGTGCGGACGACCTTCCGTCACCTTGTTGACCAAGGTAACGGGAATCCCGGCCGCAGAAATCGTCGCTGCCGTACCACGCGTCGCGAGCAGGTGGAACCCCGACTCATGCAGGTCACGGGCAATCACGGCGACCTTGTCCTTGTCGGAATCCTTGACGCTCAAGAACACCTTGCCGGCGGCAGGAAGCTTGACGTTAGTCGCCATCTGGCTCTTGACGAAAGCTTCTTCGAATGTCGCCCCGACGCCCATCACCTCGCCGGTCGATTTCATCTCCGGACCAAGGATGGTGTCGACACCTGGGAATTTGTTGAACGGGAAGACAGCCTCCTTGACCGAGAAATACGGCGGGATCACTTCCTTCGTCACCCCCTGGCTGGACAGGGACCTTCCAGACATGCAACGCGCAGCGACCTTCGCCAGTGGCAAACCGGTCGCCTTGGAAACGAACGGCACCGTACGCGACGCACGCGGATTAACCTCAAGGACGTAGACCACGTCATTCTGGATGGCGAACTGGACGTTCATCAATCCGCAGACGTTTAGACCTTTCGCCATCAACTTGGTCTGCCGGCGCAGTTCGTCCTGGATTTCCTTCGACAGAGAATAAGGGGGCAGCGAGCAGGCAGAATCGCCCGAATGGACGCCCGCTTGTTCGATGTGTTCCATGACGCCGCCGATAATCACTTCCTCGCCATCGGAAAGCGCGTCGACGTCGACTTCGCAGGCGTCGTTGAGGAAGCGGTCGAGCAGCACCGGCGAATCGTTCGACACCTTGACTGCCTCGCGCATGTAGCGCTCGAGGTCGCGCGGCTCATGCACGATTTCCATGGCCCGGCCACCCAGTACGTACGACGGACGAACCACCAGCGGATAGCCAATCTCCTCAGCCAGACGGAGCGCATCTTCTTCGGTACGCGCGGTGCGGTTGGGCGGCTGCTTGAGGCCGAGGTCGTGCAGCAGCTTCTGGAAGCGCTCGCGGTCTTCGGCCGCATCGATCATGTCAGGCGAGGTGCCGATGATCGGCACGCCATTGGCTTCGAGGTCACGCGCCAACTTGAGCGGGGTCTGACCGCCGAACTGAACGATAACTCCGACCGGTTTTTCGATGGCGACGATTTCCAGCACGTCTTCGAGCGTAAGCGGCTCGAAGTAAAGACGATCCGACGTATCGTAGTCCGTGGACACTGTTTCCGGGTTGCAGTTGACCATGATCGTCTCATAGCCGTCTTCGCGCATCGCCAGTGCCGCATGTACGCAGCAATAGTCGAATTCGATACCCTGGCCGATGCGGTTCGGGCCACCGCCGAGCACCATGATCTTCTTCCGGTCGCTCGGATTCGACTCGCACTCTTCCTCGTAGGTCGAATACATGTAGGCCGTGCTCGTGGAAAACTCGGCAGCACAGGTATCGACCCGCTTGTAGACGGGACGGATGCCGAGCAAGTGGCGACGGGCACGCACTTGCGCTTCGGTCGTTTTCAGCAGACGGGCCATGCGACGATCAGAGAACCCCTTGCGCTTCAACTCGCGTAGCGTCGGCGCATTGAGATCGTTGAGCGACATGTCGTCGAGTTTCATCTCGATCTTGATGATGTCCTCGATCTGCGCCAGGAACCACGGATCGATGTGCGTCAGCTTGTGCACTTCATCGAGCGTGAAGCCATTCTCGAAGGCATCGCCGACGTACCAGATACGTTCCGGTCCTGGCTCGCCCAGTTCCTTCTCCAGTTCCTCACGGTCCGTGGTGCGCTGATTCATGCCGTCAACACCGACCTCCAGGCCGCGCAGTGCCTTCTGGAACGATTCCTGGAAGGTGCGGCCGATCGCCATGACCTCGCCGACCGACTTCATCTGCGTCGTCAGGCGAGAGTCTGCGGTCGGGAATTTCTCGAAGGCGAAACGCGGGACCTTTGTCACGACGTAGTCGATTGACGGCTCGAACGACGCCGGCGTCTTGCCACCAGTGATTTCGTTCGCCAGCTCGTCAAGCGTGTAACCCACCGCCAGCTTGGCCGCCACCTTGGCGATCGGGAAACCGGTTGCCTTTGAGGCCAGGGCCGAGGAACGCGACACGCGGGGATTCATCTCGATGACGATCATCCGGCCATCGTCCGGATTGATCGAGAACTGCACGTTCGAACCGCCCGTATCGACGCCGATTTCGCGCAGCACGGCGATCGAGGCGTCGCGCATGATCTGGTATTCCTTGTCCGTCAGCGTCTGCGCCGGCGCAACGGTGATCGAATCGCCGGTATGCACGCCCATCGGGTCGAGGTTCTCGATCGAACAGACGATGATGCAGTTGTCGTTCTTGTCGCGAACGACTTCCATCTCGAACTCTTTCCAGCCGATCAGCGATTCCTCGATCAGCAGTTCGTGGGTCGGGCTGGCTTCAAGACCGCGCTTGCAGATTTCGACGAACTCTTCCTGGTTGTAGGCAATCCCGCCGCCCGAACCGCCCATGGTGAACGACGGGCGAATGATGACCGGGAAGCCGAGCACCGCCTGCACCTGCTGCGCTTCTTCCATGCTGTGCGCCATCGCCGACTTCGCGGACCCGAGACCGATCTTGGTCATCGCGTCCTTGAACTTCTCGCGGTCTTCGGCCTTGTCGATTGCTTCCTTGCTGGCGCCGATCATCTCGACGCCATATTTCTCCAGCACGCCGTGATGCGCGAGATCAAGCGCGCAGTTAAGCGCCGTTTGACCGCCCATGGTCGGCAATAGCGCGTCGGGACGCTCTTTCTCGATGATCTTCTCGACGACCTTCCAGTTGATCGGCTCGATGTACGTCACATCGGCCATCTCCGGGTCGGTCATGATCGTCGCCGGGTTGGAG
>QKII01000321.1 GCA_003249625.1 Propionivibrio sp.
TCATACCGATTCCTTTTCTGAAAGTAATGGAACGAGAACAACACCTGAATCGCTACGCCCCCTCCATTGACGCGTTTGTGCAACCCAGGAAGAAAGACAACCAAGACAACTGCGCGCAGCCCTGCCCTCCGGACCGGATCGATCCCGTCCGGGGGCTGGTTCGTTATGTTTTCCTACAGTCCGAGTTCCTTGCGGAACATCGCTTCCATCTCGCGGCGAACGGCAACCGCCTGCTTGGTGGCGTCGTAATCGACGTCGCTCCAGCACACCGGCTTGCCGGCCGGCACGTCGTTCTTCAGCACCATGTTGTGAGCCAGACCGATCGGCAGTGCGCCGAGCCGAAGCGAATCCGGCGTCTGCATCAATTTGCCGTACACCGTGAACCCGCCCTCGCCATCCAGCTTTTCGCCAGCCTTGAGCGTGCGCTTGGCCGTCGCCGCCACGTCGCCGCGCCATGCGCCTGTCGCGCCGGTAGCCTCGCCGCGCAGGGCAATGGTCGCCACGGAGATTCCAAGTTCCAGACCGATCAGGTGATAGGGCTTGTACATCGCGGCGTAGCGGCCGCTGCTGTCTGTCTTCAGACCATACTGGGCAAAGCAGTCTCGGACATAGTTCGAGGGCGCCTCGAACACCGCATACACACCCCAGCGCAGATCGCGATAGACCGGGCGGCCGTCGCGCTCAATCGACGACACCACCTCGACCATGCCCTTTTGCGGCAGCGTGCCGCCGTCGGCGACCGGGCGCAGGATGTGCGGCAGATCATCGACGCCGCATGGCGGGAACTTGAGGCCGTCGCTCGGTGCGGTCAGGTCACAGCCATTGGCTACCGCGGCCATTTCCAGCGCCGACTTGGTGCCATCGAGGAAGGAGTTGAACATCTGAGCATTGAAATCCCCGCCGGCGACCTGCTCCTCGGAGAAGCCGTAATGCCCCCACACCGTTTCCGGCGTCGATTGATGGTAGATCGGCAGATACTTGGTTCCCTTGCCAGCGCAGATGACTTCCATGCCGATCGTCCGAGCCCAGTCGACCAACTCGGCAATCAATGCCGGCTGGTCGCCAGATGCCATCGAGTAGATCACCCCGGCTTCTGCGGCTTTGCGGGCCAGCAGCGGTCCGGCAAGTACATCTGCCTCGACGTTGACCATGATGATGTGCTTGCGGTTGGCTGAGCAGAGCAGCGCGTGGTGGATACCGGCGGCGGGACTTCCGGTCGAGTCGATGACGATATCGACGAAGTCGCTGGCGATCATCGCGTCAGCATCGTCGGTAATGAACGTCGTGCCGTCGCGTGCGGCTTCCTGCAGCGATTTGGCTTCATAGCGCGATGCTTCCCAACCGACACGTGCCAGCGACGCACGTGCCCGGGTCGGCGAAAGATCGGCGACGCAGACGAGGTGGATGCCCGGCGTACGCGGCGCCTGCGACAAGTACATCGAACCGAATTTGCCGGCACCGATGACGGCCACACGAATCGGTTTTCCAGCGGCACCCCGTGCCTTGAGTTGTTGAATCAGCGACATGAAAGACTCCTGTTAAAGAAAAGATGCGGAACGAACGAAACCTGCAAAACTGCTGTTGCTGAAAAAAAGGCAAAACGCTCCCCGTGGAACGCCACGAATGGCGTTCTGCTTCAGAAAAAAAATAAATGCGGGGGGGGGAGGCTTGGGCAGCGCTCTGGCCTGCCCTGCCGACGCTCAGGTCACGAGAACGACAAAGGGCATTCGAAGCGAGGGAAGAACCATCGCGGAATTGTCATGACCGATCGAGTATGGGACCATCGCCATTTCCTTTTCGCAACCCGGACCCTCCCGAGGGCCCTGTTTGTTATCGACATCGGCCACCTCTGCCGGGCGCCGTCTGTCTCAATGTGGGAGTCATCCTAACAACGGCTTTTGCGTAAAGGAATGCGAAAAAGGACAAATTGCTTGTGCAAAAAAACCCATGAGTAAATTTGACTGGAACGACCTGCAGGCCTTTCTGGCCCTCGCCCGCGCCGGACGGCTTACCGTCGCCGCGCAGCAGATGGGCGTCGATCACTCGACCCTGAGCCGGCGGATCGCCGCGCTGGAGGGTGCGATGGGCGTCCCGCTGTTCGAGCGTCGCAAGGAAGGCTTCGTCCTCACCCCGGAAGGCGGACGACTGGGAGAAGACGCAATGGCTGTGGAGGCGCTGGCACTGCGCATGCGCTCACGCCTCGAAGATGAATCAGCGGGGCTCACCGGCAAGGTCAGGATCGGCACGCCGGAGGGCTTCGGCACCTACTTCCTGGCACCACGCATCGCCCGTATCAGTGATGCTTATCCCGGACTGGAAATCGAACTGGTGGCCAATCCGCGCAACTTCAGCCTCTCCAAACGCGAGGCCGACCTGGCCGTGGGCATGGCCCCGCCGCCAGACGGCCGCGTCTATGCGCGCAAGTTGGTCGACTACGAACTGGCGCTCTACGCGTCACGGGCCTACTGTGAAAGCCACCCGCCGATCCGCTCACGCGCCGACCTCGAGCAGCATCGCTGGGTCGGCTACGTCGAAGACCTGATGTGGACGCAGGAACTGAATTACCTGCCGCAGGTATCCGGCAACATCGCGCCGCCGCTGCACATCTCGAACGTCATCAGCCAGATGAGCGCCATCACCGGCGGGGCCGGCATCGGCGTGCTGCCGCTGTACATGGCGCGACGTGAGCCGGCGCTGGTGCGCATCCTCCCCGACGACATCCGGCTGATGCGCGCGTACTGGCTGATCACCCACGCCGACACACGCGACTTCGCCCGGATCAAGCTGATGAGCAGCTTCATCGACGAGGAACTGGCCGCGGCAGGCAAGGAATTCTGGCAGGAGTAGAACTCACCACGGGCGGTGCCTGCCGCCCTCGCCATCAATCGGGCGCGGCGATGCCTTCAAGCAACTGCTTCAATTCGCCGCTCTGATACATCTCGCGCATGATGTCGCAGCCACCGATGAATTCGCCGCGGATATACAGCTGCGGGATCGTCGGCCAGTCGGAGAAAATCTTCACCCCCTCGCGGATCTCCGGCTCTTCGAGCACGTTGACGCTGAAAAACAGAGGCAAGTTGCACGCCTGCAAGATCTGCACCGCAGTCGCCGAAAAACCGCACATCGGTGCGCGCGGGGTCCCCTTCATGTAGAGCACCACCGGGTTGTTCGTTACCTGCTCCTTGATGACTTTTTGAACATCCATTCGAAACCTCTTTTTAGAAATAAACGACACATCAGGCGCCTGTCCAGCGCCCGCCGCTGACCCGCTCGATGCCCGCATCGTCGCGCCACGAGGCAACATCGACGAAGCCTGCCGCAACAAGCAATCCGCGCACTTCGACCGCCTGATCGTAGCCGTGTTCCATCAGCAGCCAACCCCCGGCCCGCAAATGCGCTGGCGCGCCCGCGACAATGCGCCGGACGCAGGCCAGGCCGTCGCCGCCGGCAACACCGTCGGTCAACGCCCCACGCGGCTCGAAAGGCAGGCCGTTCAGCAGCAGATGTGGATCGCCTTCGACGACGTACGGCGGATTGGAGACGACAAGATCGAAGTGTTCATCGCCGAGCGGAGCAAACCAGTCGCCCTCGACAAAGCGCACCGACAGGCCATGAGCTTCCGCGTTGGCGCGCGCCAGGGCAAGCGCTTCCGTCGAAACGTCCGTAGCAGTCAGGTGGGCCTTCGGGCAACGCCTCGCCAGCGAAACCGCGACGATGCCGGAGCCGGTGCCCAGATCAACGATACACGGGCTTTCGAAAGATCGTGCCCGCTCGGCGGCCACATCGACCAGCACGCCGGTATCCGGCCGCGGGATCAGCACCGCCGGCGTAACCCGAAACTCCAGGTCGCCGAACCAGGCACTGCCGACCAGATAGGCCAGCGGTTCGCCATCTGCACGACGAGCAACCAGCACCTCGAATGCGGCGGCCTGCGCCGCGCTCAGCGGGCGCTCGGGATGGGCAATCAGATCGGAATGGCGACAACCGCAGACATGTTCAAGCAACAGGCGCGCGTCGAGCCGGTCGATGCGCTGCGATGCCTGCCGCCACGCCTCGCCAAGGCTTGCCCCCGCCGCCGCGGTCATTCCCCGTCGGCCAATGCCGCCAGCTGTTCGGCCTGATGTTCGGTCGTCAACGCGTCGACCACTTCATCGAGATCGCCGTCCATGATCGCGTCGATCTTGTACAGCGTCAGGTTGATGCGGTGATCGGTCACCCGTCCCTGCGGGAAGTTGTAGGTGCGGATGCGTTCGGAACGATCACCGCTGCCGATGAGGCTCTTGCGCGTCGAAGCAATCTTGGCGTGCTGCTCGCGCTCCTGCGCATCGCGAATGCGTGCAACGAGCACGGCCATGGCCTGCGCCTTGTTCTGATGCTGCGAGCGGCCGTCCTGACATTCGACGACGATGCCGGTCGGCATGTGGGTGATGCGCACAGCGGAGTCGGTCTTGTTGATGTGCTGACCACCGGCACCGGATGCGCGGAAGGTGTCGATGCGAATATCCGCCGGGTTGATCTGCACATCTTCCAGCTCGTCTGCTTCCGGCATCACCGCGACGGTACACGCCGATGTGTGCACGCGCCCCTGCGATTCGGTTTCCGGCACACGCTGCACGCGATGGCCGCCCGACTCGAACTTGAGTTTGGAATACACGCCGGAACCGGCAATGCGGGCGATAACTTCCTTGTATCCCCCCAGCTCCGACTCGTTGGCTGAGACCACCTCGACCTGCCAGCGCCGACGCTCTGCGTAGCGGGTGTACATGCGGAACAGGTTGCCGGCGAACAGCGCTGATTCGTCTCCACCCGTGCCGGCGCGAATTTCCAGGAAGATGTTGCGTTCGTCGTTGGCGTCTTTCGGTAGCAGCAGCTTCTGCAGTTCCAGCTCGATTTCCGGCAGGCGCTCCTTTGCCGATTTCATTTCCTCCTCGGCCAGTTCCTTCATTTCCGGATCGGCCATCATCTCCAGCGCCGAGGCGAGGTCGGCCTCGGTCTGCTGCCAGTCCTTGTACAACGCGACGACCGGACCGAGTTCGGCATGTTCGCGGGTCATCTTGCGGAACTGGTCCATATCGCGCGTCGCGTCGCCGCTGGCCAGGATGCGGTCGAGTTCGTCGAGACGGCCGACGAGGCTCTCCAGTTTGTCACGAATGCTCTGTTTCATAATCGCTCAATGGGGTTCGCGGTGCAGATTGAACAGCCGGGTCACAAGCGCCGGCATTTCGCCGTGCGGACTTTCCGACTGGCTCAGTGCCTGGGTCGGGGCATGCAGGAATTTGTTGGTCAGGCGGTGCGACAACTGTTCCAGCACAGCGGCAGGGTCATCCCCCCTGGCCAGAAGCTTCTGGGCGTGCTCGATCTCGTGTCGGCGCATCCGCTCGGCATTGTCGCGCAGCGACCGAATCAGCGGCACGCTTTCGCGCGTCTGCAGCCAGTGCAGGAAATCCTCGACACGCCCGTCAACGATCGCCTCTGCATCGACAACCGCCGACTGCCGCGATTCGAGTCCGGATTCGACGATCTGCGCAAGATCGTCGACGGTATAAAGAAATACATCGTCGAGTTGCCCGACTTCGACTTCCACGTCACGCGGCACGGCCAGGTCGACCATGAAAATCGGGCGATGGCGTCGCGCACGGACCGCACGCTCAACCAGTCCGAGCCCGAGAATCGGCAGCTGGCTGGCAGTGCAGGAAATGACGATATCGAATTCGGCAAGACGCCCGGCGACATCTTCGAGGCGGATTGCCGTGGCACCGAATTTCGCGGCCATCTCCCGCCCGCGATCGACCGTTCGGTTTGCGATGACGATCTGCTTTGGCCGCTGCGCTGCGAAGTGCGTCGCGCACAAGCCGATCATCTCGCCGGCGCCGATGAACAGGATGCGTTGTTCGGCGATGCTGCCGAAGATACGTTCGGCCAGATGTACCGACGCAGCCGCCATCGAGACGATGTTCGCACCAATCGCCGTGGTCGAGCGTACATCCTTGGCAACAGAGAAAGACTGCTGGAACAGCTTGTTCAGAATCGTTCCGAGGGAACCGGCTTCGCGGGCGATGCGCACCGCCTCCTTCATCTGACCGAGGATCTGCGGCTCGCCGAGCACCATCGAGTCAAGGCCGCTGGCCACGCGAAAGGCGTGCCGGACAGCAGCCCGCTCCGGGTGCGCGTAGAGATACGGCTCGATCTCGCCAAAAGGCACCTGGCGATATTCGGCCAGCCAGCGCACCGCTGCCTGCGGATCGTCGGCCTGGCAGTAAAGCTCTGTCCGGTTGCAGGTCGACAGAATAGCCGCCTCCATGACCCTGCCACTCCCCGACAGATCTCCCAGCGCCCGACGCAACTCCTCGGCATGGAAGGCCACCTGCTCGCGCACCGTGAGCGGCGCCGTGCGGTGGTTGATACCGAGAGTGAAAAGCGCCATGCCGTTGATTCTGGGGAAAGTAACGAAGACCGGAGGCCCGGAGGAAGGCCGCGATTATAACATTGCGACTCCCGCGCCAACCCTTGCCGCGCCGTTCGCAGCGAGGCTCAAGCAAGCGTGCGGATGTCGCGAAAACGCGCGGCGGAATCGTGCACCACGTCATGCAGATTCCGGTGCGCATTCATGCGTTCGCGCAACCAGTCGGCGTCGGAAGGCCCCGCAACGAGAGCCTGGCGCAAGACGTCGAGCCAGCGCTGACAGCCCAGCGCCTCCGCCTCTTCCCGCAGACTGTCCAGCAGGGCATCAAGCCGTTCCCGCAGGGGGAACTGGCGCCGCCTATCAGGGCAAGAGATCTGTGCATCGAGGCCGTAGCGGCATGCCTGAAACTTGTTGTAGCGTGCCACCAGCAACGCACGTGCGGAATCGAACGGCGGCCGCTCCCGGAGAAGAAACCGGCACAGACATTGCGCCAACGCTGCAAGCGCTGCTGCCCTGACGATGCTCAACGGCGTATCGCAGACGCGAATCTCGACAGTTCCGTATTCCGGCTTCGGCCGGACATCCCAGTACAGATCCTTGATGCTGCCAACAATGCCGCAATCGTGGAGAAATTCGTAGAGACCCAGGAAATCATTCCAGTCGCTCAGCACCGGACACTGTCCGCTGAGCGGGAAGGCCGAGACGGCATTCAGCCGCGCCGACTGGAAGAAGGAATCGACACCGTCGACATAGGGCGATGAAGCCGACAATGCGATGAAAAACGGCACGTACGGACCAAGGGCCTGCGTCAGCCAGACCGCTTCATCAGCGGAGGCACAACCGATGTGGATATGCTGCCCAAAGACGGTGAACTGCTTGGACAAATAGCCGTAGCGCTCATAGTTGGCCTTGTAGCGATCCCCCGGGGAGATCCGGCGCTCCGGCCAGGCATGGAAGGGATGGGTACCGCCGCCGCAGATGGCGATGTTGTTGCGGGCGCATTGTTCCACCAGAGCACCCCGCATGACATCGAGGTCCTCGACGATCTCATCGACCGTGTCGTGTGCCGCCGTATTGATCTCGATCATGCTCTCGGTAATTTCCAGCTTTACGTCCCCATGCGCCGGATCGAACTCAAGCACGCGCAGAAGGTCGGTCGCACCGCGCGTCAGATCGAAATCCCGTGTAGCCAGGAGCTGCAGTTCCAGTTCAACGCCAAGCGTCAGCGGTTCGCTTGATTTGAATTCCAGCCGTGCGCTCATGCTGCACCCTCTCCTATCTTGTCCTCGATCGCTGTTTCACCCGATTTCACCAGAGCGAAGCGACATAGCACAGGGCCGGCGATATCCATGATCGCCGCGGCGAAGAACGCCAACAGCAGTGCGGAGCGACCGATCTCCGGATAAATCCGCGCAATCTCGAAGGCCATGAACACGGCTGTGGCGGATAGTGGCTGAATCCCGACCCCCAGTAGCCATCGCTTGTTCAACGGTAGTTGTCCGCCGGCAAGTGACATCGAGAAGGTCTTGGCCAACGCACGCACGATCAAGAGGCCTATCGCCTGAACCCCGGTCAGCCAGGTAAATTCGCGCCAAGGCAGCGAAGCACCGACCACGACAAAAAGGATGATCGCCAGCATCCAGTGTCCTTCCGGCAAGCTCGTGTAGCTCAACACCTTCGATTGATCGCGCAGCGAGAGCAGCACCCCCATCAGGAACAGCGTCAGGAACACGGGGACCGCCAGCATGCGGGCCACACCGACCGCCAGCAGTGCCATGGCCACCAGAACAAACACCTGCGCCAGAGAACGCTTTGGCAACAACCCGGCGATGCGCAGAGACAACTTGGTGACTGCCCAGCCAATCACGTAGGCGCCGCCACCCGCCCAAAGCGGATGGGTCAGGCTATGCGCCCAGCTCCCGCTCTGGTACGCATGCACGACGCCCAGGACGATGACGAAGACGACAAACGACGCTGCCGCGCTGAGCGAGGAATAGAGCATGACCCGTTCGGTCACCTGCCCTTGCGCGCGCGACTCCTCGATTACCAGCAGCACCACCGCGGGCGCCGACGCCATCGTCACTGCGGCGGTAGCCGCCGCCCAGGCCGGCGGCAAGCCGACCAGCAACAGGGCGAAAAGAAAAATGGCAACGAATGACACCACGATATCGCTGACAGCCCCGCGCAGGAGGTCGCGATTGTGCGTCAGCCAGCGCAGATCAAGGCGACGTCCGGCTTCCAGCAATAGCAACCCATGTGCCGCATCCGCGAACGGCCGGAGTTGCGCCAATGTTTCAGCATTGATCCAGCCCAGCAGCGGTGGCCCGAATACCGTGCCGGCCACCACGTAGCCAAGCACGCGCGGCCATCGCCAGCGACTGCTCAGCCATTCGGCGACCAACAGTCCCGTCACCAGCAACAGGCTGAGCAAGGCAAGCGTATCGACCTGCGAGGGGAAAGGCGGAAGAAAAAAGAGGTACCCCTGCAGCCCCGACCACGCGTCGCGAACGGGGGAGAGTATCGATTCGATCATGCCAGGCTGCTCCAGAAAACCAGGCGCAGCGGCTCGACGTTGCTAACGACGGCTACGCACAGCACCAAGAAACTCGTCCAGAATGGGCGTGCAGTCTAGCAGGTTATCCGCGCCCGGCGGATGGAACTCCGGATGCCATTGCACGCCAAGAACATAGCTTTTTCCCTCCAGACGGACCGCCTCGACAATGCCGTCGTCCGAACTTGCCGCCTCGAGCCGCAACCCCTTCCCCAGCGTCTTGATCGCCTGATGATGAATTGAAACCACCCGCCCGCTGTTGAGGCCCGGATAGAGCTTGGCAAACCCCGACTTTTCGTCCCAACTGATCGAATGCGAGTAGTTGTCGTAGTCGTCATGGAGATGCGACACGGCACCCGGCACATGCGTTGCAATGTCCTGGTACAGCGTGCCGCCGAGCGCGACGTTGATCAACTGCACGCCACGGCAAATTCCCAGGACGGGCTTGCCAGACTCCATGAACTCGTGCAGAAGTTCCATCTCGTATGCGTCACGCACCCGGTCGCCTACCCAGTCCGAATGCAACGGTTCCTCACCATAGCACTGCGGGCTGACATCAGCCCCCCCCTGTAGCACCAGGCCGTCCAGATACTCCGGATAGTCGCTGAGGCGGATGCTGCTGCGATGCACGATCCCGTCGCCGCTGACCGACGGAATCATGAACACCATCACGTCGCGCGACATGACCCAATGCGCCACCGACTGTTCCAGATACTGAAGTGACTTGGACTGGATACCCTTGGCTCCCGCCTGCGGGTGATAGATTCGGGCCGAAAGGCCGATACGCAATGGACGTCTGGTCATGATCGACAGTTCCTCCCCAACGCCTGCTGCCCCCCGGAGAACGAGAAACGGGGAAACGGGGTACAGCCGAAAAAAAGGGGACCGGGTCCCCTCTCAAGCCCACTAACGATTAGCCAACACGTTAATCGAAGACACCGCTCCGCGCAACTCGCCCCACCGATCACATCGCAGGTTCGGCGACAACCCCCACCTGTTCCTTGATCCATGCCACGAAACGCGCGACCTCGACGCGACGCGCATGCCGCTCCGGATAAACCATGAAATGCGCCTTGATGGCCAGCGACCACGCCGGATGGAACACCGGCCGCAAGCGGCCGGCCTCGATATGCTGCGAAGCGAGGCGATCGCTTTCCAGAGCGATGCCCAAGCCCTGCACAGCCGCCTCGAGCGACATCGACGCCCGGTCGAAGCGGAAGACAAAGCGCTCCGGCATTCCGATCAGATTGCGGCTGGCGAACCAGGCCGGCCATTGGACGAGATTGACCGTAGACTGAATCAGCGGGCGCTTGAGCAGATCCGATGGCACATGAACCGGTTGCCGCGCGAGCAAGTCGGGGCTGGCAAGCGGCAGGATGTGCTCCTCGAAAATCGGCTCGACAACCAGATTCGGCCACTCCGCAACGCCGTAGCGGATGTCCACATCGACCTGGCCAAGGGCAAAATCGGAATGCACAGGCGACGCCGAGAGCGACAGCGAAATCTCCGGATAGGCATGCACGAACCCGGCAAGACGCGGCATCAACCACAGGCTGGCAATGCTGGTGCTGGAGTGCACGTGCAGCGTGTTGCGTGCGCCCTTGCGAATGTCGTTGGTCGCATCGCCGATGGCACCGAGTGCACCGGCAACTCGCTTCAGGTAACTCTCGCCCGCATCGCTGAGCAAGATGCCCCTTGGCGTGCGCTCGAACAGCAGGAAGCCGAGAAACTGTTCGAGCTTGGCAATCTGATGACTGACCGCCGACGGCGTGAGGTGCAGCTCCTCCGCCGCTCTGGCAAAGCTGAGGCGCCGCGCCACAGTCTCGAAGGCCACCAGAGCTGTCAGCGGCGGAAGGTCGGATCGCATGCTGGGCACACCATGAAAATATTTCACCTGGCAATGAAAAAACAGAGCTTGTACTCATGAACCAAGACGAGGAATATTTTCGCCTGCACTCAGAACAGAACAACAAGCCTAGAAACCGGTTCGGACAGCTTTTTTCTCGAACCGACAAAGTTAGACGCTTACAGAAAAACAGTTGAAAAACGAGGAGAGCAAGCCGCACCCCGTGAAGCATTTTCACCGCAAACGATTTTGCGTGCAATTTTTCTCATCGTAGCTCATCGCTTTCAGATCAACCAGCAACACTTTCATTCAACGAAAAAAGGACCCGGAAAATGTTACTTGCAAACCGCGCAGCAATCGTCAACGGCGGCATGCTGATCCACTGATCATGACTGAACGCATCATTTCGTTTTCTGGGGCACCGTACGACGGCTACACTTTCCCGCAGATTCTGGAAAGCCTGGCGTCGTGCGACGTCACGCACGTGGAACCTGCGTTCATCGTCGGCTACACGGGTGCGTTCGACGAGTCCGCCTTCACCCCCGCACAGGCCCGCCAGTACATTTCCTGGCTGGAAGCCAGCGGCCTCGGCTGTTACGCCTTCTCCTCGCACATCGACCTCGGCCGCGAAGACGCCGTCGACGTCTTCAAGGGGCGCATGGACTTCGCCGCCGCCCTCGGCGCCAAGGTGATCAACACCAACGCCGCCGCGCGTGCCTGGAGCGACCGCTTCTTCCGCAACATCGAACCGATCGTTCGTCACGCCGAGCAACTGGGTCTCGTCATCGGCCTGGAGAACCCCGGCGATGGCAGCGACAACCTGATCAATACCGCCGCCGACGGCATCGCCCTGCTCGACAAACTCGGATGCCCCAACCTGCGGCTCAACTACGACGCAGCCAACACCATCTCGCACCGCCCGCCCGGCAAGCCCGGCGGCGTGATCCCCGCGGATGACGCGCTGCTCGCCATGCCCTACTGCGGTCACGTGCACATCAAGGACGCCAAGGTCACCCCGGAAGGCTACTTCTTCACCCCGCTCGGCGAAGGCGATATCGACTGCGCCCGCATCGTGCAGGCCCTGGCCAAGACCGACATCAACCTCGCGGTCGAACTGCCGTTGCGCCTCCACCGTATGGCCAACTCGCAGCCCAAGCGGCGCGAGGAGCCTGTACCGCTGGCCGAGATCGAAACCGTCGTCCGCGCCTCGCTGGCTTTCGTCAAGCATCACCTGGCCAACGCCTGATATCAACCCTCATTGTTATTGGAGTCCGTATGAACCGCGTCATCAACAATCCGGATCTCGTTGTCGAAGACATGCTGGTGGGCATTCTTGCTGCCCATCCGGAACTGGCGGCGGCCGAAGGCAACCCCCGCGTGATCAAGCGTGCCTGCGCCCCGGTCGCCGGCAAGGTCGGCCCTGCGCCCCGGTCGCCGGCAAGGTCGGCATCGTCACCGGCGGCGGCTCGGGCCATGAACCGGCCTTCCTCGGCTACGTCGGCGAGAACATGGTCGACGCCGTCGCCGTCGGCGAAATCTTCTCCTCGCCCACCGCCAAGAGCTTCTTCGACGCCATGAAGGCCGCCGACGGCGGCCAGGGCGTCGCCTGCCTGTACGGCAACTACGCCGGCGACAACATGAACGTCAAGATGGCCATCAAGATGGCCGAGCGCGCCGGCATCCCGGTCAAGACCGTCGTCGCCAACGACGACGTGCCGTCCGCCCCGAAGGGTGACGAAGCCAAACGCCGCGGTGTTGCCGGTGAGATCCTCATGTGGAAGACGGCCTCGGCCTGCGCCGCGCAGGGCGGCTCGCTCGACGAGGTGATCGCCGTCGCCCAGAAAACGATCGACAACACCCGCAGCATCGGTATCGGCCTGACCTCCTGCATCATCCCGGCGGTCGGACACGCCAACTTCCATATCGAAGACGGCAAGATGGAAGTCGGCATCGGCCACCACGGCGAACCGGGGATCAACGTCACCGACATTGTCCCCGCCGATCAGATGGCCAGGATCATGGTCGACACCGTCCTGCCCGACCTGCCGTTTGCCCAGGGTGACCGCGTCGCCGTGCTGATCTCCGGTCTCGGCGCCACCCCGGTGATGGAGCAGTACATCCTCTACGCCAGTGTGGCGAAGTACCTCGGCGAAGCCGG
>QKII01000060.1 GCA_003249625.1 Propionivibrio sp.
TCCTTCTCGTCGCCGAAGTCGGTCGACTTGAACCACAGCGCGCCATTCTGCTCGTACAGGTGGCCTGCCTGGTTCAGGCGTTCGACACAGCGCTCGACGAGGCCGGTATCGAACAGCGATTTCTCCGAGAACCATACGTCGAAGTGCACGCCGAAGTCTTCAAGGTCGCTCCGGCAGTCTTCGAGCTGTTCGGTCAGCACGTGGTTGTGGACGTAACTCCAGTCCTCGCCGAGCAGGCGCTTTGCGTTGGCAATCAGCGCGTCGAGATGCGCCTCGCGCTGCGCCTTGGCCTCGTCGTCGGCGCGGTCGGCTTCCGGCAGTCCGGGCGTGCCTTCGAGCACCTCGGCGGTCGTCCGCACGTACTTGTCGCCATGCGCGATCTTCATTTCCATCGCCATGTTGCGCACGTAGTCACCTTGGTAGCCGTTTGGCGGGAAGGCGATGCGCGTATTGTGCAGTTCGAGATAACGCAGCCAGGCCGAGGTGGCGAGGATGTCCATCTGCCGGCCGGCGTCATTGACGTAATACTCGCGGGTCACGTCCCAGCCGGCGTAGGCCAACAGGTTGCAAAGGCTGGCACCGTAGGCCGCGCCGCGGCCGTGGCCGACGTGCAGCGGGCCGGTCGGGTTGGCCGAGACGAATTCGATCTGCACCTTCTGCTGGGCACCGAGTGTTGAGCGCCCGAACATTTCGCCCTGCTCAAGAACATTGCGTACTACTTCAAGCTTCGCGGCGCGTTGCAGATGGAAATTGATGAACCCTGCCCCGGCAATTTCGACCTTGGCGACGAATGGCGACTTGGGGATCTCGGAGAGAAGCAGTTGCGCCAACTCGCGCGGGTTGCGCTTCATCGCACGCGCCAACTGCATGGCCACGTTGCAGGCGAAATCGCCGTGCGAGGCCTGTTTCGGGCGTTCGATAACGATGGCGGTGTCAGCCTGTTCGGGTGCCAGGCTGAGCAGCGCGGTGCGCATCAGGTCGGCAAGATGGGTCTTGATGTCGTGGGTCATTGCGGTGCGTATCCGGAGAATCGAGCAAACGCGGATTATACGATGTGCCGTTGCCTGCGCGTTTATCGGGAAAGAGGGGGATGGTCAGGCGAAAAATAGCGTCCAGGTTGCAGATATCGGCATGACCAGCAAAAGTGCCGGCAGCATATTGACGATCGGGAAGATCTTGATGCCGCAGATGCGCAGTCCTGTGGCCAGCATGACGACTCCGCCGCAGGCAGAAAAATCAGCGAGCATATCAGGAGTCGTGAGCGGCATAAGCAAGTGGGCTCCGAAGTAGAGTGTGCTCTGAATCAGTAGCTGCGGGACGGCGATCAGGGCGACGGGAAATCCGAGCTCGGTGGCGAAGATCATGGCGGTAAACAAGTCGAGTACCGATTTGGCCAGCAGGATGTTCGCTTCCCCGGTCATGCCTTCGTGTGTCGAGCCGAAAATGCCCATGCCACTGGCGCAGAACAGCACACTGATGGTCACGAACTTGACGATGAAGCCTTCGGTGCGTGGGTTGCCGCGATCGACCGGACTGGCACGTTCGAAACGTTTCTGCACCCAATGGATGGCGAGTTCCAGCCCGCGTTCGAGATAAAGCAGTTCGCCGATCAATGCGCCGCCGATCATTGCCAGCGCGACGGCCGGCAGCGTGTGTACCTTGTTGACCAACAGGGCGCCGATGGCCAAGGCGATGACGCCGCAGGTCAGGGGTAGCGCCTCCTTGATCCTTCCAGGCATCAGGCGACCCAACAAGCCCCCGGCGATGGCGCCGGAAATTACTGCTGCGCTATTGACGAGCGGGCCCAGCATGCAAAACCTCCTTTGGACAATTACGTAAAAAGCGCGGAAGGCTAGGCCCTTCTTCTGGGGGTGTCTATATTGAAAACGTGACGGCGCGGGGATGTGGGAGACAAGAGGAATGAACGACTACCTGATGCTGGCGGCAGGGATTGTCTGTGCGGCCATGGGCGCGGAGCTTTTCGTGCGTGGGGCGGTGGGCATCGCATTCTGGCTGCGGATAGCACCGGGCATCGTTGGCGCTACCGTTGCTGCCTTCGCCACATCCAGTCCCGAGTTGGCCGTTGGTGTCAGTGCGGCGTTGAACGGTGTTCCGCAGATCGCCTTTGGCGACGTGCTTGGAGCGAACATCGTCAATGTCGGGCTGGTGTTGGCCTTGGCCGTGCTGATCTCGGCGATCAAGTGCCCGCGCGACAGCATTCGCCGTGATTTCAGCGCGGCGTTGCTGACGCCTGTGCTGACGGCCATGTTGGCGGCCGATGGCGAAATCTCGCGCGTCGATGGTGCCGTGCTGATGACGCTGTTTGTCATCTGGCTGGCCCTGACGGTAGTCAGTGCGCGGCGCCAGCGTGGAGATATGCCGTCGGACGCGAATGGCAGCCGCCGCTGGCGGTTGATCGTCGTGCTGCTGATCGGGTTGGCGGTCCTGTTCGCCGCCGGGCATTTGATCGTCGCCGGGGCAAAGGGCATCGCCCGGACGATGGGTATCAGTGAATTCGTCATTGGCGCGGTGATCGTGGCCGTGGGTACGACGGTGCCCGAACTGGCGACCACGATCGTGTCCAAGCTGCGTGGCTACGACGAGGTTGGCCTCGGCACGGTGCTGGGGAGCAACGTCTTCAATGCCTGCTTCATCGTTGCGGTGGCGGCGATGATTCATCCGATCCCGGTCGACTGGAATGAAGCGAGCGTGGCGTTGATTTTCGGTTTCACCGTGCTGTTGTGTGCCTGGCCGGGCCGGCGGAGCATCATCGGTCGTTGGCAGGGCATCCTGCTCTTGCTGTTGTACGGAGCCAACGTGACGTTGGTAGAAACGAAAAGGGCGCCATCGTCGGCGCCCTTGTTGCTTGCCTGTCACCTTATCGGAAGAAATTCGGCAACGTTGTCGTCAGTGCAGGAACGAAGGTGATCGCGAGCAGGACGGTGACCAGCGGCCAGAGGAACGGCCAGGTCGCCTTGCACACCCGATCGAACGGCAGGTTTGCCACCCGCGCGGTGATGAACAGGACGATGCCGACCGGCGGGGTGATCGTGCCGACCATCAGGTTGAGCACGACGACAACGCCGAACTGGGTCGGGTCGATGCCGAGTGCCATGGCTGGCGGTACCAGAATCGGGATCAGGATCAGCATCGCCGAGATCGCTTCCATGAAGCAGCCGACGATCAGCAGGATGACGTTGACCATCACCAGGTAGGCGATCTTCGAGCTCAGCGTGCCGGTCAGCCAGGCGCCGAATTCCTGTGGCAGGCGCGACATCGAAAGAGCGTAGCCGAGCAGCGCCGCGCTCATCACCAGGGCCATCAGCACGCCAGTCGTCTCCACAGTTTCGAGGACGATGCGTGGCAGGTCGGCAAACTTGATGTCACGGTAGAAGACGCCGATCAGCAGGGCGTAGAGCGCCGCAACGGCGGCGGCTTCCGTCGGCGTGAAGAAGCCGCTCATCATGCCGCCAAAGAGAATGATCGGGCACATCAATGCGGGAATGGCGCCGGTGAAGGCCTGCCATATTTCGCGCCCACCGGGTGCCGGCACGGCCGGCATGTTCCGCCGCTTCGAGAGAACGGAAACCATCAGCATCAGCGCGCCGGCCATCAGCAAGCCCGGCAGCAGACCGCCGAGAAAGAGGTTGCCGATCGAGGTCTCCGCTGCGACGCCGTAGATGATCATTGGCAGCGAGGGCGGGATTATCGGGCCGATTGTTGCCGAAGCGGCAGTGATCGCCGCCGCCGTTTCGCCGTCGTAGCCGGCGTCGCGCATGGCCTTGATCTCGATGGCACCGATGCCGCCGGCGTCGGCCACCGCCGAGCCGCTCATGCCGGCGAAGATCACGCTGGAAAAGATGTTAGCGTGGCACAAACCGCCGCGCCACCAGCCGACGCAGACGGTGGCGAAGCGCAGGATGCGCAGTGTTACTCCCGAGGAGTTCATCAGGCTGCCCATCAGGATGTACATCGGTGCGGCGAGCAGCGGGAAACTGTCGGCGGCCTTGGCGAACTTCTGCGGGATGACGATCAGGTCAATGCCGGCGACGTAGGTAAAGGCGGCACCGGCCAGAGCCATCAATACGTAGATCGGCGCGCCGGAGAACAGCGCGACGAACCACCCGGCGAGGATACCTAGCATGATGCTGCTCATAGCCGGATCTCCTTTCCTTCGACCTGTCCCCGTGCCAGCGCCAGCAGATCGCAGCCGACGACCACGATCGAGGCTACGGCGGAGACAGGGATGACCAGATAGACCAGCCAGAAATCAAAGAACAGGGTGACGGTCTCGACGTCCAGGTTGTTCTGCACCAGCCGCCAGCCCTTGACCGAGAAGATCAGGGCGAAGACGACGACCAGAAGGTCGGCGAAGACAGCGAGCGCCTGTCTCACGCGGGGGCCGGAGCGGTCGAGCACCAGCGAGATATGGATGTGCGACTTGCGCTGGTTGGCGATCACCCAGCCAATGAAGGCGACCCAGATGAACATGTAGCGGGCCAATTCCTCGCTCCACACCAGCGGTTCGAAGAACTTGCGCGCTACTACCTGGGCCAGCACCAGCAGACACATGCCGACGAACAGCACGATGCCGGTTCCGTGCAGCACCTTGAGTGCCGCACGGGAAATGCGATCAATCGACATGCGTCCTCCGGGGGGTTACTGCATGTTTGCGATCGAGTCGAAGGTGCCCTTGCCCCACTTGGCCTCGAACTTGGCCGGGACGACAGCCAGCGTCGCCTTGCGGAAGCTCTCCACGTCGGGCTGGATGATCGTTACGCCGGCGGCTTTGAACTCGTCGAGCAGCGCGACTTCCTGCTTCTTGATTTCGCTGTCGGCCCAAGCCATCTGCGTCTTCAGTACCTCTTCGACGATCTTGCGGTCGGCGGCCGGAACCTTCTGCCAGAACGCATCATTAACCACGACCAGCCGCGGCGTCATGATGTGACCAGTGAGGATGATGTACTTCTGCACCTCCTGGAACTTGCCGGACTTGATCGTCGGCAGCGGGTTTTCCTGACCGTCGACCGTGCCGGTCTTCAGTGCCAGATACAGCTCGTTGAAGTTCATCGGCGTTGGCTTGGCGCCCCAGGCTTCGGCCATCGCCTTGAACACGTCGTTCTCCGGGACGCGGACCTTCAGACCCTTGGCATCTTCGACCGTCTTGACCGGGCGGTTGGAGGTCGTCAGGTGGCGGGTGCCGTAATAGACTGCGCCGAGGATGCGCATGCCGCGAGCCTTGATCAGTTGCTCGTTGTATTTCGTCAGCAGCGGGCCGTTGAGCGCCTTGATCAGATGCTCCGGACTTTTCCAGATGAACGGTGCTTCGGTGACCGAAATCGACGGAATCCAAGCGCCGAAATTGGCCGCGCCCTCGGTAACGAGTTGTTGGGTACCGTTGGAAACACCCTCGATCATGTCGCGCGAGCTACCCATTTGGCCGTTCGGGAAGCCCTGGATGTCGATGCGTCCGTTGGTTTTCGCTTTCACCTCGGCGGCAACGCGCTCGATCATCACCACCTGCGGGTGGCTGCCACCAACAACATCGCCCCAGCGCATGATCATCGGCGATTCTGCCGAGGCGGAACCGACCACGGCCAAGCCGGCCAGAATTCCAAGACAGAGTGTTTTCTTCAGCATCATTGAGCCTCTCCTGTAGTTGTTGTCAATCGACCGTAGACAGTATGCTGTCTCGACTCAGCACTATACCTGACGGAATGTTGGATGCAAATTGGATTTTCGATGGATACTGATGTGCCGGCATTGGCGGAATTCGCCTGATGCCTCGTGAAAAAGCCTTTCTTTGCTTATGAAAACAAAGGCTTTTTCCTTGACCGTGCCAGTGAATTCCTCTACCCTCGCCCGGTTCTCGAGAGATCAACCATTTCCTGTAAGGAGACTGTCCTGATGCAAAAGAAGACTCTGGTCAAAATCGTTGCCTGGTCAAAATCGTTGCTGCGGCCTTTGCCGCCGTTGCGTTCGCGGTGCCCGCGCTGGCTGCCGATACCATCAAGATCGGCGTGGCCGGTCCGCATACGGGTGATCTCGCCCCATACGGCTTGCCGAGCAAGGATGCCGCCGAAATGGTCGTTGCCGAGGTCAACGCCAAGGGCGGGATCAACGGCAAGAAGGTTGAATTGATGATTGGCGACGACCAGTGCAAGCCGGAAATCGCTACCAACGTGGCGACCAAGCTGGTCTCGGAGGGGGTCAACATCGTTATCGGTCACGTCTGCTCCGGGGCTACCAAGGCGGCGCTCGGCATTTACAAGGACGCCAAGATCATTGCCATCAGCCCCTCGGCGACCAATCCGCCGTTGACCAAGAGCGGCGAGTACCCGAACTTCTACCGCACCATCGCTCCGGACGATGAGCAGGCCAAGCTGGCGGCGTCGTTCGTCGTCGAGAAACTCGGTGCCAAGAAAGTCGCTGTCCTGCATGACAAGGGGGATTATGGCAAGGGGTTTGCGGACTTCTCCAAGGAAGCGATCGAGAAGGGTGGCAAGGCCAAGGTCGTCATGTACGAAGGCATCCAGCCCGGCGCCATGGACTACTCGGCGGTAATTCAGAAGCTGGGCAGGGAGAAGGCCGACGCGATCATTTTCGGCGGCTATCACCCGGAAGCCTCAAAGCTGCTGTCGCAGATGAACAAGAAGCGGATCAAGGTGCCTTTCGTCGGACCTGACGGCATCAAGGGCGATGGTTTCCTGAAGATCGCAGGCAAGGATGCCGAAGGCGTGTATGCCACCGGCCCGATGGATGTGACCAAGTACTCGCTCAATGCCAAG
>QKII01000409.1 GCA_003249625.1 Propionivibrio sp.
GCCGGTGCCGCGCTGCTCGGTGCGTGTCTAATGATCTGGCTGGGTGTGCTGTCGCTGGAGGAGGCGTTCGCAGCGATCGACTTCAATACCATCGCCTTGCTGCTTGGGATGATGATCGTCGTCGCCAACCTGCGTTTGTCCGGTTTTTTCGAACTGGTCAACGAATGGGTGGTGGTTCGTGCCCGGCGCCCCATTGTTTTGCTGGCAGCCATCGTCTTTATGGCAGGGGCGCTGTCAGCGTTTCTGGTCAATGACACGATCTGTCTGGTCATGACGCCGCTGGTGTTGGACGTGACATTGCGCTTGAAGCGCAATCCGGTGCCTTACCTGCTCGCCGTGGCGCTGGCGTCGAACGTGGGCAGCGTGGCGACGATCACCGGCAATCCGCAGAACATGATCGTCGGTAGCCTGTCCCGCATCCCTTATGGAAGTTTTGTCGAGGCGCTGGCACCGGTGGCGGTGACGGGACTGATACTGACGGTGGTGATGATCGCGCTCATCTACCGAACGGAATTCCTCGGCGGGCAGACGTTCTCGGTCAAGGTCTCGCGGCCCATACGCTATCTGCAACCGGTGGTCATCAAGTCGCTGCTGGTCATGATCGTGATGGTCGCTTTCTTCTTCAGCGGCCAGCCAGTCGCCAAAGTGGCGATCATCGGCGGCGCCTACATGCTGTTCACCAGGCGGATCAAGGCGCACAAGGTTTATCGGGAAATCGACTGGCCGTTGCTGCTGATGTTTTCCGGGCTGTTCGTCGTTGTCGCGGCCTTCGAGCGGGTGGCGGTAACGCCGGGCATGATTGCCGCCGTGGCGCGTCAACATCTCGACGACGTGGCCGTGCTGTCGGGCGTGACCGCGGTGCTATCGAATCTCGTCAGCAACGTGCCTGCGGTACTGATGTTGAAATCCTTTGTCGGCAATCTGGTCGATCCGCAGCGTGCCTGGCTGGCTGTGGCGATGGCGTCGACACTGGCCGGCAACTTCACGCTGGTTGGCTCGGTTGCCAACCTGATCGTCGCCCAGCGTGCGCAAGGCGCCGGGGTGAACATCAGTTTCTGGGCTTACTTCAAGGTTGGTGGGCCGCTTACCGTTCTGACGATCCTGTTCGGCGTCTGGTGGCTCTGAGCGCTAGCGTGGAGGCTTTGCGGCCGGTCGTCTCAATGCAGGACGGCCGGCTGAAAAACCTCCTCGCCGCCGTTACGGCGCGAGCCTCGCAGTGAGTGGATTAGCGCTACGGACTGCTGACGCCGTTTGGCTTTCTCCGTTTTCTGGTGGGTGCCGGCGCGGCGGAACTTCGCCGGGGCGACAAAGGGATTACGGGGTTTCTTCTGCATGGTCAGAACCTTTCATTCAACGGCTTCGAGAAGCCTGGGGTTGTCGTTAAAGCGATTCACGTGTGGCGCAAAGTCGGGAAGGATGCGCTCATAGCTTTCGGACATCAAGGGCGATGAGATCATGAAGTCCGCCGTCGCACGGTTGCAGGCCACCGGGATGTTCCAGACGACCGCCAGACGGAGCAGCGCCTTGACGTCCGGGTCGTGTGGTTGCGGTTCGAGCGGATCCCAGAAGAACAGGATGAAGTCGATGTCGCCCTCGGCAACCTTGGCCCCGATTTGCTGGTCGCCACCCAGCGGTCCGCTGCGCAGCTTTTCGATCTTCGTGTCGAGGGCAAGTTCGAGCAGCGTGCCGGTGGTGCCGGTCGCACAAAGTTCGTGCTGCGCGAGCAGGTCACGATTGTATTGAGCCCATTCGAGCAGATCCTTCTTCTTGTTGTCGTGAGCGACGAGCGCAATGCGTTTGCGCGAAGCGATGGGGAGTGCGTTCGGTTTCATGATGGCTTTTCCTGTCTGGTGAAGACGGACCCATCATTGCCCTGGAACAGGAAACGGTGGTGGCTGTTTTTGTGACGTGCTGTCACGCCCTGTATGAAAAATCCCGGCCGCAGCCGGGATTCAGTCACTCTGATGTTGCTTCGTAACGCGGCTATTTTGCGGCCTTGCCCCACGAATCCTTCAACGTCACCGTGCGGTTGAATACCGGTGCGCCGTCTTTCGAGTCGGTGCGGTCGGCGACGAAGTAGCCGTGCCGTTCGAACTGGAAGCGGTCTTCCGGTTTGGCTGCTTTCAATGCCGGTTCCAGTTGCGCTGCGATGGTCTTGACGCTGGCCGGGTTGAGGTCGTCGAGGAAATCGCGGTCGCCGGAGCCAGGCGCGGGGTTGGCGAACAGCCGGTCGTAGAGGCGAATCTCGGCTGGGCAGGCGTGAGCGGCGGAAACCCAGTGCAGATTGCCCTTGACCTTATAGTTGTCGGCGCCGGGCGTGCCGCTCTTGGAGTCCTCCAGATACTCGCAGTGCACGGCGACGACGTTGCCGTTTTCATCCTTGTCGCAGCCGATGCATTTCACGACGAAGCCGTAGCGCAGCCGCGCCATGTTGCCGGGGTAGAGGCGGTGGTAGCCCTTGCTCGGCACTTCCATGAAGTCCTCGCGCTCGATCCACAGTTCGCGCGAGAAAGGCATTGCGCGCTTGCCGAGGTCCGGCTTGAGCGGATGGTTCGGCGCAAAGCATTCTTCGCTTTGGCCTTCGGGGTAGTTGTTGATGATCAGCTTCAACGGATCGAGTACCGCTACACGGCGTTCGGCGGACTCGTTGAGCACCTCGCGCATGCAGTCCTCGAACAGCGAGTAGTCGATCAGCGAGTCGGCCTTGGATACGCCGATGCGTTCGGCGAAGAGGTGGAAACCTTCCGGCGTGTAGCCGCGACGGCGGGCGCCGACGATCGTTGGCATGCGCGGATCGTCCCAGCCCGAAACGTGTTTTTCGTCGACGAGCTGGATCAGCTTGCGCTTGCTCAGCACGACGTAGGTCAGGTTCAGTCGCGAGAACTCGATTTGCTGCGGTACCGGCCGCTGCAGCAGGCCCCCTTCGGCCAGATGGTCGAGCAGCCAGTCGTAGAACGGGCGCTGGTCCTCGAACTCCAGCGTGCAGATCGAGTGCGTGATGTTCTCCAGCGCGTCCTCGATCGGGTGCGCGAATGTGTACATCGGATAGACGCACCATTTGTCGCCGGTGTTGTGATGCGTGGCGTGGCGGATGCGGTAGATCGCCGGATCGCGCAGGTTGATGTTCGGCGAGGCCATGTCGATCTTGGCGCGCAGGATGTGCGCGCCATCGGGAAATTCCCCCGCCTGCATGCGGCGGAACAACAGCATGTTTTCTTCCGGCGAGCGTTTGCGGTAGGGCGAGTCCTTGCCCGGTTCGGTCAGCGTTCCGCGGTTGAGGCGCATTTCTTCGGCGCTCTGGCTGTCGATGTAGGCGTGACCGGCTTCGATCAGGTATTCCGCGCTGGCGATCATCCAGTCGAAATAATCGGAGGCGTAGTAGAGGTTGTCCTCCTTGTCGTCTTTCCAGGAGAAACCAAGCCAATGCACCGCGTCGATGATCGAATCGACGTATTCCTTTTCTTCCTTTTCAGGATTTGTGTCATCGAAACGCAGATGACAACGGCCGCCATAGTCGCGCGCCAGGCCGAAGTTCAGGCAGATCGACTTGGCGTGGCCGAAGTGCAGGTAGCCGTTTGGTTCGGGGGGGAAGCGTGTCCGGATTTTTGCGGGATCAAGCGGGCCGGCCAGTTGCTGCTCGGCAAGACCGGGCTTGCCCGACCAGCGGCGCTGGGCGTGCTTGGCGGCGGCGAGGTCGCCGTCGATGATGTTGCGGATGAAATTGGTCGCCGGCGCGGCGGCGGTTTCTTTGCTGTTTTTCGGGGCGGTGCTCACGACGGTGTCCTTGATCTCGGGAGACAGCTATTTTAACCGGGGATGAGGACAAGTTCAGCAGCGCAAGCCAAACTCATTCGAACTCCCTGAAAACTGGGAAGCAACTGATTCGCCACAGCTTTTTTTATCGCTGCCTGTGCTATCTTAGCGGGATGTCTTCGTCATTTTTTTGCCGTCTGCACGCAGGGGCTTTTCTGTGCCTGATGGGGGTGATTCAGCCGTCCTCCGCCTTGCCGATTGCCGATTCGGCAATGTGGTCGGAAATTCATGACCGCCTCGGTACTCCCGTGTTGATGGCGTTTGCCTTGGCTGCTTTCGCCCTGCTCCTGGTGTATCGCAGTGCGCGGAACGAGGGGCTGCGGCGGCGGCAGATCCAACTGGAAACCGATCTTGAGCGCGATCGCCTGAACGCCATCCTCAACCGGGCGGGAGTCGGTGTGCTGCTGGTCGAGCCGGACGGGCGCCTGTTCGACGTCAATCACCGGGCTTGCCAGATGTTCGGCTATCGGCGCAAGGTTGCACGTGCCGGGGTGACGATCCATCACCTTGTTCATCCAGAAGAGAGCGCCGCTGTTGCTGCGCATTTGCGAGAGATTTTTTCCTCCGGCGATGTCGTCGAGGTACAGGAGCACCGTTTGCGGCGCCGCGACGGAAGTGTTTTCTGGGGCATCGTCAGTATCTCGCGGGTCATTGATCGTGAGGGGCGAGGCAAGTGGTGCGTTGCCATGATTTCCGACATTGATGCCCAGAAACGCGCCGAGGAGGCGTTGCGCGAGAGCGAAGAGCGGCTGCGCTTCATTACCGAGAACGCGCATGACATCGTTTGGCAAATAGATAGCGACCATCGGTTTACCTACGTCAATGGTGCCGACGAACGGCTGCGCGGCTTTTCCCGCGAGGAGGTCCTTGGCCAGCGTTTCAACGAATCGCTGACGCCTGTCGGTCAGGCCGTGTTCGAAAATGCGTTAGCGATCTCGAATCCCGACACGAAAGCTGGCGCCGCATTCGGCGCCATGCGTTTCGAGGTCGAGATGCGATGCAAAAATGGGGGAACGTTCTGGGCCGAGATCAACGCAACGCCGATTCATGCCTCGGATGGGAGCGTCGTTGGGTATATCGGTGTGACGCGGGACACGACCCAGCATCGCAAGGCGCGGGAGATCTTGCGCGAGCAGTCGATTCGTGATCCGCTGACCGACCTGTTCAACCGGCGTTTTCTCGATGAGTCGCTCGATCGCGAGCTGGCGCGTGCCCGCCGCGACGGTGTGCCGCTGGCTCTGTTGATGATCGACATAGACCATTTCAAGCGGCTCAACGACACCTATGGGCATCCGGCTGGCGACGAAGTAATTCGTCGTCTGGGCAACCTCCTTCGCTGCGGTGCGCGTGGTGGCGACCTGCCTTGCCGCTACGGCGGGGAAGAGTTCCTTCTTGTGCTGCCGAACATGACGGCGGAAACAGCCGCCGGTCGTGCCGAGCAGTGGCGGGCCGCTTTCGCCAGCGAGCGTGTTCGTGTCGGAGAGTCCGTCATCCAGTCAACCGCATCAATCGGCGTTGCCATCTTCCCGTGGCACGGCGACTGCCGCGCAACGCTGATTCACGCTGCGGATGAAGCGCTATATGCCGCCAAGCGTGGCGGGCGGAATCGGGTTGTCGTTGCTGCTGGCAGGGGCGTGCCAGTCAACGTGGGCGCCTTGTAGGGCAACGATTGAATCCTTTTTTTGAATCTGCCCGAGGCCGCTCAGTCTTCGCTTGCCGGCACCAGGAAATCATGCCCGATACGGTCGCCGAGTTCGTAGATGTGGTCCATAAAGTCGGTAAGGAACTGATGTAGCCCTTGCTTCAGGATGTCGTCAATGCGCGCGTAGTGGATGTTTGCATGCAGGATGCCGGCGAGACGTTCGGTTTCGGCGGACTGGTCGTTCTTGATCGCTTCGAGGACACGCACGAGGCCCTTGGTGCACGCGTGCAGCGAGCGCGGCATATCGAGGCGGAGAATCAGCAGGTCGGCAACGCGCGCCGGCGTGATGGCATCGCGATAGACCTTGCGGTAGACCTCGAAGGCGGACAGGGAGCGGAGCAGGGCGCCCCACTGGTAAAAATCGGTGGTTCCCTCGTCGCCGTTGGTGTGCAGCACGTGGTATTTGACGTCGAGGATGCGCGCGGTGTTATCGGCGCGCTCGATGAAGCCGCCGAGGCGGATGAAGTGTTGTGCCTCGTCCTGCAGCATGGTGCCGAAGGTGACGCCGCGGATCAGTGCGGCGCGCAACTTGACCCACTCGAAGAATTGGCCGATGCCAGTCGCCATGATCTGCTCGAACTTTTGCTCGCGCACTTCGAGCCAGGTCATGTTGCAGGACTCCCAGGTTTCCGAGGTCAGTGTGCCGCGGACGGCATGGGCGTTCTCGCGAGCGCCGCGCAGGCAACTGTAGATCGACGAGAGGTTGTTCGGGTCGGTGACCATGAAGCGAAGCACGTTTTCCGCGTTGATCTCGTCGTAGGCTTCAGCGAAGCGGTCCTCCAGACTGTTCAGGGCCAGGATGGCGCCCCAGTTCTGGTTTTCAGCGGTGACGGATTGGGGAACCAGGGACATCTGCCAGGTGACATCAAGCAGACGAGCGAGGTTTTCGGCGCGCTCGGTGTAGCGCGACATCCAGTAAAGGTGATCGGCGGTGCGGCTCAGCATGTCGTTCGTCCTCAAGTTTTCCTTGGTTTTCCCTCAGTTTTCCAACACCCAAGTGTCCTTGGTGCCGCCGCCTTGCGACGAGTTGACTACTAGCGAACCTTCGCGCAGTGCGACGCGGGTCAGTCCACCGGGTACCATGTCGATGGTCTTTCCGGAGAGCACGAAAGGGCGCAGGTCAAGATGGCGAGGGGCTACTCCTGAGTCGACGAAAGTCGGACAGTTGGAAAGAGCCAGCGTCGGCTGGGCAATGTATTTTTCCGGCGAAGCGATGATGCGCTGGCGGAACGCTTCAATCTGTTCCTTCGTTGAGGCCGGGCCAACAAGCATTCCGTAACCGCCTGCGCCGTGTACTTCCTTGACCACCAGTTCGGGCAAGTGCTCGAGTACGTATTTGAGGTCGTCGGGCTTGCGAAGCATGTAGGTTGGAACGTTGTTCAGGATCGGTTCCTCGCCGAGGTAGAAGCGGATCATCTCAGGCACGTACGGGTAGATCGATTTGTCGTCGGCGACTCCCGTTCCGATGGCGTTGGCCAGCGTCACATTGCCCGCACGGTATGCCGAAAGCAATCCGGGAACGCCGAGCATCGAATCCTTGCGGAAGGCCAGTGGGTCGAGGAAATCGTCGTCGAGGCGGCGGTAGATCACGTCAACGCGCTGCGGCCCCTGCGTGGTGCGCATGAAGACCGTTTCGTCCTTGACGAACAGGTCGCGCCCCTCAACGAGTTCGATGCCCATTTGCTGCGCCAGAAAGGTGTGCTCGAAATAGGCGCTGTTGAAAGCGCCGGGTGTGAGCAGCACCACTGTCGGGTTTTGTACACCTTGCGGAGCTACGGTGCGCAGGTTTTCCAGCAACATGTCCGGGTAGTGCTGCACCGGTGCGATTTTCTGTTTGGAGAACAGTTCAGGGAAGAGCCGCATCATCATCTTGCGGTCCTCGATCATGTATGACACTCCGGACGGTACGCGCAGGTTGTCTTCCAGCACGTAATATTCCCCCTCGCCGGCTCGGACCAGATCGACCCCCGCAATGTGCGCGTAGATGCCGGCCGGAACGTCGACTCCTTTCATCTCCGGGCGGAACTGCGCATTGTTCAGCACCTGTTCTCGCGGGATATGGCCGGCCTCGATGATGTGCTGGTCATGATAGATGTCGTTCAGGAAGGCGTTCAGCGCCTTGACGCGTTGCCGCAAGCCTTGTTGCAGTTCTTTCCACTCCCGCGCGGGGATGATGCGCGGGATGATGTCGAAGGGTATCAGGCGCTCCTTGCCGGCTTCCTCGCCATAGACGGCGAAAGTGATACCGACGCGGTGGAACGCGATGTCGGCTTCGGCGCGCTTGCGGGCGATGCGCTCCGGCGGGGTGGCGGCGAGCCAGTCGGCGTAGGCGCGGTAGTGCGGTCTTACGGCGCCTGCTGCATCGTGCATCTCGTTGAAGAATGTGGTTTTCATGGTTGTTACCGCAGCAAAATGGTTAATCACTTTGAGCAGAAAGCGTGCCAACGGAAAACTACGAGTTAATCAGGGTTTTGCTTTATTCCCCGATGTTGATGCACCAGCATTGGGCGGCGGCGCACCAATCACGACACGATGGCGCGTGTTCACGGCTGGTGGAACTATTCCGACATGGGGCGTCCACTTTCCAGATAAGCGAGAAAAGCACGTACGGTCTGCAGTTCAAGGGATGTGTTGGTGCACAGTACCCACGTTTTTCGGATCAATGGCGAACCGTCCTGCCAGAAGAGCGGCTGCTTTACCAACCCGTATTTCCTCGCCAGTCCGATGTCCGGCAGGATCGACCAGCCGAGGCCGTGCAGGACCATCTGGCGGGCGGTCTCCATGGTGGTGACTTCCATCGTGGTGTTTGGCGGGGTGTTGAAATTCTTGCGCCACCAGTCGTCGAGCAGGCGATGCAGCGCGGCGTCGGCGCCGTAGCGGATGTGGGGTAGCCTGGGGAGGGCGGCGAAGTCGAGCGGCTCGCGGGAAGCGATGCACAAGGGCTCCTCCGACAGCAGAAAGCGCTCGCCGCTCCAGTCATGTTCGCCGCGCACGATGCCGAGAGTGATCTCCTGGCGTTCCAGCATCTCGACGATCTTCGAACTGAATCCGGTCTTCAGTGCGATCTCGACCTCCGGGTAGAAGGTCAGGAACCCCTTGAGTATTTTTGGCAGGGTGTAGTGCGCGAACACGCTGGAGGTGCCCATGCGTAGCGACCCCTGCACCTTGTCCACCATGTTCTTGATGCGTTCCTTGACCGTGCCGAACTTTTGCAGCATTTCGTCGGCGTAAGCCACCAGGCATTCCCCTTGCGGAGTGAATTCGACGCCGCTGGGAATCCTCGAAACGATCTGGGCACCGAACTCTTCCTCGATGTTCTTCAAGCGGTAGGTTAGCGCCGGCTGGGTGATGTACAGGCGCGCGGCGGCTTTGGTGAGGTTTTTTTCCTCCGCGATCGTTTTGAGTATCCGCCAGTCCTTGTCGTCCACGTCCGGTGCCTTGATTGCGTTTCTGGATTGGCTGCCATTCTATCGCTCAACGCAGACAGCGGTGCGCGGCTCACCGTTTTCGTCTAGCAGATCTCTGTCCGTTACGCCACGGTTATGGTCGGCTGCAGTTCGTCGTACGGTGTGACGGTGACGGCAACCTCTGGCGTGTGCTCGTCGCCGCCGAGGATGACGCCACGCAGTGGCGAAACGTCGCCGAAGTCGCGGCCCCATGCCAGGGTGATGTGCTGCGTATCGGGCAACAGGTTGTTGGTCGGATCGAAGTCGACCCAGAACCCGCCGTCGGCGTCCGGGCAGAATACGGAAATCCAGGCGTGCGAGGCGTCCGCACCGATCATCCTGGGTTTGCCGGGCGGGGGTTTGGTCAGCAGGTAGCCGCTCACGTAGCATGCAGCAAGCCCGAGAGAGCGCAGGCAGGAAAGCATCAGGTGGGCGAAGTCCTGGCAGACCCCGCGTTTGTCCTGAAGAACCTGGAGGACCGGCGTTGCGACGGTAGTGGCCTTGGCGTCGAACTTGAACTCACGGAAGATCTTTGCCATCAGCGCCTGCACGGCGTCCAGCAACGGCCGTCCAGGCGGGAAACATGGCGCCGCATAGGCTGCAAATTCGCGTTTGACGCGCACGTAGGGTGATTCGAAGAGGTAAGCACAGGCTTCCAGATGGATCGGCCGTGTGCCGTAGGCCAGCGCGGCGCGCACTTCGTCCCAGGCGGCGGTTTTTCCGAACGGTACGTCCGGCAGGTGCGAACGGACTTCGATCCGGCTCTCGGCTCGCACCAGCAGGTTGCTGTGTGGCGACTCGATGGAAAACTGCTGGATCGGATTGCCAAAGGCGTCGGTCCGTGTTTCGTCCAGGCTTGGTTGCGGATCGATATGCACCGCGTGCTCGACACAGGTTTGCCAGTCACAGATACGGGGCTCCAGGTGCAGGAGCTGGCGTGAGATCGAGACGGGGCTCTCGTAGTGGTAGCTCGTCTCGTGGACAATGTGATAGCGGGCGGCGTCAGTGCTCATCACTAGGCGGCCATGGTTTGACGGCCGACGTCGCCGACGTGGGTGAAGTAGCGCATGGCCAGTCGGTCGGACAGATGCGCGGCGGCCTCGGCGAGGTCGTCGAGCAAATCGGCCAGTTCAATGCAGCTGCCGCAGGACTGGCAGGTGGAAAAGTCTCGGCTCTCGAAGCATTGCATGTCGAAGGTGCGCAGACGGGTCAGCCCAGCGTGCAGACCATCATCGCCTGCGTTGCCCGGCAAGCTGCCGAGTTCACGTTCCAGCCGTCCCAGATAGCGGATCAGGTTCTGTACCTGGAAAATGACCGCGTGCGGGTTGGCTTCATCCAATACGATAAGGTCGATAGTAGGTAACAGCTCGGGTTGCGCCATGTAACGCGAGCGGTAGGTGATGATGCTGTCGGCCAGCTCGAGCAGCCACTCAAGACAACCGGCTGCACGGGTTGATTTAAGCCGGAGGAACTGGCTGATGGTGCCGCACAGGAAGATCAGGCGTTCGAGCCGGCGCCCGATGATCAGGAAACGCCAGCCATCGTCGCGCGTCATGTCGTCCATTGCGAACCCGGCCAATGCCGAGGAGGCAAGCAGCATCTGGTCGAGAAAGGCCAGCGCCTCGCTGAGCGACGGGCGGCTCTTCGCGTATGCCTGCAGTTGATGCTGGAGACGGTTCAGCGCGTGCCAGTTGTCGAGCGAAAAGCGTTCGCGCACCTGTGCGCCGACCCAGAGCAGACGTCGGATATTTCCAGCCAGGCCCTCGCCCCATTCCGCGCTGCACAACGCATCCATGAGCTGTGTTTCGATGTCGCGACGGGAGGGAGATTTGGTTTCGATCTCGGGCAGCAGTTGCAGAGAGCGTCCTGTCTCGTAGGCTGATTTCAAGGCGTTTGCATCATAGTCGCTGCCGGTGTCTACCAGTCGGGACAGGCCGACGCGCAGCAGGCGCGCGGTGTCTTCGCAGCGCTCTGTGTAACGGCCGAACCAGAAAAGGTTCTCGACGACGCGAGATGACAGGTTGCTGCCGCTGCGGACGAGGTCTCCCTTGCCGAGCTGCGGCTTGATCAGGCTGAAGGTATTGACCGGCTCATCGCTGAGAACCCAGGTGTCCTTGCTCGACCCGCCGCGTTGCATGGCGATGAAGCGAGCGTTTACTGCCGAGGTGACGCGCGTCAGTCCGCCCGGGAGAATCTGATAACCGCGCGGTGTTGCCGCCACGTAAACGCGCAGCGCGACACCTCGCGGCAACAGACGCCGTTCGTGTGGCGCGCTCCAGGAGGGCGCTTGCGAGAATCGCACCAGTTCCTGCGCGACGTAGGCTTGGGGGCGGGCGCGCAAGCGTTCGATCACTTCCGTGCGCTGTGCTCCTTTCAGGTCACTGCCAAAGATCGGTTCGAGTCGCTGCGACGGGAAAGCTCCCTTGATGACCAGACGGTCGAGATGCTTGATGACGAATTCCAGCGCCGTCTGTTCACCACACCACCAGGTGCCGACCGAGGGCATGCGCAGCGTTTCACCGAGCAATTTCTCGCAGGCGCCTGGCAGGAAACCTGGTAGCGCCGCAGATTCGAGCAGGCCGCTGCCGAGCGCATTGGCCACCAGAACGTTGCCAGCACGTACCGCCTGCAGCAGTCCGGGGATACCCAATGCCGAGTCGCCACGGAGTTCGAGCGGGTCGCAGTAGTCGTCGTCGAGACGGCGCAGGATGGCGTGCACCCTCTTGAGCCCTGTCAGTGTCTTCAGGAAGACGCAGTTCTCACGCACCGTCAAGTCTTGCCCTTCGACCAGCGGATAGCCGAGGTAACGGGCAAGATAGGCGTGTTCGAAATAGGTTTCGTTGTAAGGGCCCGGCGTTAGCAGAACGACCAGCGGGTTGGTGCCGTTGCCATCGCACGGTGCCCATTGCGCCAGGTTTTCCTGTAGCGCGGCGAAGAATGCCGCGAGGTGCTGTACGCCAAGTTCGCGGAACTTCTCGGGGAACAATCGCGAAACGATGACCCGGTTCTCCAGTGCGTAGCCGGCACCGGAAGGCGCTTGCGTGCGGTCCGCGATGACCCACCAGCGGCCATCGGGCGAACGGGCGAGGTCAGCGGCGTAAAGGTGCAGCCAGATGTTGCCCGGCGGACGGATGCCTTGGCAGGGCCACAGGTAGCCGTTGTGTCCGTAGACCAGCGCGGGGGGCAGGCTGCCGTCCTTCAGCAGGGTCTGATC
>QKII01000444.1 GCA_003249625.1 Propionivibrio sp.
AAGTCCAGGCAGACCGCCTCGAACGCCTGCTGCGCGGCGAGCGCGGCAAGGTGCGACTGGTAGCGGAAGTAGCTGTACGCGGCGCTGCCGAGTACCGCCGCCCCTTCGGCCACGGGCTGACCGGCACGGAAGCCGAGGTTTTTCGGCGCGAACGGCGGCAGGAATTGTGCAACCTGCTCCGCGCATGGCAGCAGCACTGGCTCGCGGGTGAACGAGAGATAGAACCCGTCCAGATTGACGAGGACCGGTAGTCTGACGTTCTGGTGTTCCGCCAATCGGAAGGCGATAAGGACGCTGTCCAGCACCTCCTGACAGGTCGCGCAATGCAGTTGCAGGAAACCGCTGTCGCGCGCCGCCAGAATGTCGGTATGGTCCGGCTCCAGGGTGACCGGGGTCTGCACGCCGCGCGAGACGTTGACCAGCACGAACGGCGCACGCAGACCGGGGGCGGCGTAGATCATCTCAAGCGCGTAGAGCAATCCTTGGCTGGATGTGGCGGTGAAGACACGCACCCCGGTGACGGCAGCGGCGCAAGCCGCAGTGACCATCGAGTGTTCCGATTCGAGCAAGGTAAGCCGAGCGGGCATGTCGCCGGACTCGATCCAGCCGGCGAGTGTTTCGATGATTTCCGTCTGGGGCGTTATCGGAAATGCGGGCACGTAGTCGGCACAGGCGAGGCGAGCACCCCAGGCGGCGGCCCCATTGCCGCTGAGCAGTTGACGCGTCATGGTGTTGCTCCGTGCTCAGGGACGGCCCGGATGGCGTGCGGCGGACATTGCGCGACGCAGACCAGGCAGCCCTTGCAATGGTCGTAGTCGATCTGCGGTGTGCCGTCGGTGGCGACGATGATTGCGCTGTCGGGGCAGAACTCGCTGCAGATCCACCAGCAGCGGTTGCATAGGTCGTGGTCGATCACCGGGCGCAGTGTTCGCCACAGGCCGGTGTTGAGCGCGGTGCTGGTCGCGCCGGCGTGGATGGTGGGCGTGGCGGCGTCAACCGGGGCGGATGACAGGTCAATCCATTTCGGCGGCGCGTGGCTGCTTGCCGGGGGGACGGCTTCTTCCGTAACGCAACCGACATGCGGAATCATCGTTTGCCAGGCCGCCTCGGCCAGTAACAACCCGTCAGCGACGGCCTTGTCACCGAAGCCGGCCAACTCGTCGTGGATGGCTACCGTCAGTGCCTCGTGGTCCAGCACGCCGACAAGGCGGGCGGCAGCACCAGCGCAGGAAACTCCAGAAAAACACAATATTTCCTGTGCAAGTGTCGCGGGTGGCAAAGTCAGGACGCGATCGGGAATATTCAGCCGGGCCTGCCAGACCGTCGCCGATTCATGACTGGCGACGAGCAGAATCCCGTGGCTGTCGAGTCCCGTGAGAATGGGCCGGGCAGCGATGGCCAGCAGGCTGTCGTCGGCCACGACCACCAGATCGGGGCGGCGCACGATACCGCGTTCGTTGATGGGGCGGCGATCGGCACGCACGTACGCCGAAACGGGGGCGCCGCGCCGCTCCGCACCGTAATGCGGCGCGTCCTGCACTTCATAGCCCGCATGAAAGAATGCGCTGCCGAGAATCCTGCTGGCGGTCTTCATGCCCTGTCCGCCTCGGCCATGAAAACGGATGCGGAACATGTCGTTGCCCCAGTTCTAGAAGATGCCCCAGCGGCGGGTGGTCATGGCCTTGCGTACGCGTCCGGCGGCGAGTTGAACGGCTGCCTCGCGCGGCGTTGTTTCGCTTTCGCGCGCGCCGCGCAGCACCTCGTCGGTGTTGCGGCGCAACTTCTCCTCGATGGACGCGAAAGCCGTGCTTTGCGTACCGCCGTGGTATTCAACCGCGGCGCAGATCACCCCGCCGGCGTTGGCGATGAAATCCGGAATACAGAGAATTCCGCGTTGATGCAGGCGACGTTCGGCGGCTTCCGTCGCCGGGATATTGGCGCCTTCGACGATCAGCTTCGTGTTCAGCCTGTCGGCGTTGCTTTCGTTGATTACGTCCGGGCGGGCGGCAGGAATCCAGATGTCACAGGCGACGTCGAGGATTGCCTCTCCGGTCAGTGCTTGGCCATGCGTGTGCGTGACGACGCTGCGGCCTGCCTTCTTCAGCGACGCCAGTGCGGCGATGTCGATGCCGCTCGGGTCGTACAGTGTGCCGCCGGTATCAGACGCTGCGACCAGTACCGCGCCGCGTTTGCCAAGGAAGCGCATGGCATGTTGGCCTACTGCACCGAAGCCCTGTATTGCCACACGAGCGCCGGCAAGCGGGAAACCCGCGTACTGCAGGGCAACCTCCGTGGCGTTAGCCAGTCCCCAGCCAGTCGCGCCGATCTCGTCCAGCGGGATTCCTCCAAGTTCTCGTGGCAGTCCGACGGCGCGCCCGATCTCGTCGTGAACCCAGGACATGCATTGCTCGTCAGTGCCCATGTCCGGTCCGACGATGTAATCGTGCTCGTCGGCCAATGCGCAGGCAAGGGCGCGGATCAGCCGTTCCTTGTCCGCACGCGGCATGCGTGGGTCACCGAAAAGAACCGATTTTCCCCCGCCATGCGCGAGTCCCGCCGCGGCGTTCTTGAGCGTCATCGCTCTTGCCAGACGGACGCATTCCTCGACGCTGACGTCCGGCGCCATGCGCAGGCCGCCGATTGCCGGTCCTGCCGCTACGTTGTCGACCACCAGCACCGCTTTAAGCGCGCATGTGGGCTCATGAATCTGGATGATCTTGAGTGGGCCGAGATCGTTGGCGAATCGGAAGGCGTTTTCCATGGCATGCCTTTTCGGAAGGGCATGTCTTCAATGTAGCCCATGCCTGTTTACCCTGCTGCCTGGTCAACGCTCGCCTGCTATTGCTCTGTCCGCGGCTTGATGTGGCGGCTCTCGCCGTGTTTGAGCAACCAGAAACGTTCTGGCGCAACGGCGTACTTCGTCAATGCCCGTGCAAGATCCTTCGGCGGTTGGTCGAATGCCTCCTGCGTCAGTTCGAAGGTGCCCCAATGCACGCCGAGCGCATGTTCGGCGTCGAGGTCACGGAAAATCTGCACCGCTTCGTCGGGGTTGACGTGCTGCGGACGCATGAAGTCGCGCGGCAGATAGGCTCCGATAGGAACGGCCAGGAAGTCGACAGGCCCCAGGCGCTGGCGGATCTGGATGAATATCGGGGAGTAGCCTGTATCGCCGGTGTAGAGGAAGTGCCATGGTGGGGCTTGCGATGAATGTGTCCACTGCACGGCGAAGCCGCCCCAAAGCGT
>QKII01000096.1 GCA_003249625.1 Propionivibrio sp.
CCGTAGGTCCATCGGTCGATCGGTTCGCGGTCTGCAGTAGCCCAGCGTTTCCAACTCTTTGGCAAATCGATCAACTGGCGTGCCTTCGGGCAGATGCCCTGGAAGTAGCTTTGCACTTCCTCTCTGCTGCCTTCGGTAACTCCCCATTCTTCTTTTCCACGGCTATGGAAGGTAACCACGACGTTGTACTTCTCCCCGCCGCGCAGCGGGTAATGCACCAAGTGGCAATTGGGCCCCACCCAGATGCTGGCGGCGTTCCACTTGAGATCATCCGGGAAATCACTCTTGTCCACGACGGCGCGATAGACAACATGCCCTGTCACTCGCGGCGGATCATTGACATAGGTGGCACGCACCACGGATCGCACTCCGTCGGCACCAATCAGAGCCTGGCCGGTAAAACGCTTGCCGTTGCCACAGGTCACCGTGACACTGTCGGCGGCCTGCTCGACAGCCTCGACTCGCGAACTGGTAAAGAATTCCACCTTACCGGTCTCCTGCGTCCCCTCAAGCAAGGACGTATGAATATCCTGACGGTGAATGACCGCGTACGGGTTACCGAATCGCGCACGGAAATTCTCATCGGTCGGTATTTTTCCGACCTGATATTCGTCAATGGCATCGTGCATCACCATGTAGTCGGTGAAAACCGAGCGGCGACGGGTTTTGTCGCCCACGCCAAGCGCGTCAAAAGCATGAAAGGCGTTGGGGCCAAGCTGGATACCTGCGCCAATTTCGCCAATCTCGGTCGCCTGTTCAAGCACTTGTACCTCAAATCCCTGACGTACCAGGGAAAGCGCTGCGGCAAGTCCGCCGATACCACCACCGGCGACGATTACGGGAAGTCCTTGATTCATGTCCCTCTCCTCTGATAAGCGCGTTTTCGTGCTCTGAAAGTCGTTATTCGGCAAGTCCAACGGTCAGGGCGATTTCACCCACACCAGCCACCTGGCCGGTAATGCGGTCACCGGACTTCACCGGGCCGACACCTTCCGGTGTTCCCGTAAAAATCAGATCGCCAGGTTGCAGGTGATAAAACTGGGACAGGTCCGCAAGCAGTTCGGGAACATTCCAGATCAACTGACTCAGGTCGGCACTCTGTTTGGGCTCACCGTTGACCTGAAGGCTTATCGAACCGTTCATCAGTACGCCGAGGTTGCCCTGCGGAATAATCTCCGAGCAGACAGCTGATTTCTCGAAATTTTTCCCGAGATCCCAAGGACGCCCCTGGTCACGAGCCACCAATTGCAGATCGCGACGAGTCATGTCGAGGCCGGCGCAATAACCATAGATGAGGCGACCGGCATCGGATTCATCGACCCGAAAGCCGTCAGCGCCTATGGCAACGACAAGTTCCATCTCATACTGATAATTTTCGGTGCCGCAGGGATAAGGCACGGTGGCACCGGATTCGACCAAGGTTGAAGCGTCCTTCAGAAAGTAGAACGGTCGCATCGTCGCCTTATCTACAGGTCGACTCATCTCGATGGCGTGTGCGTGGTAGTTACGCCCGACACAAAAGATACGTCTGACCGGAAAGCGGGCCGTCGTGCCGCGAACGGACAAGGAATACACAGGCGCCGGACTCATGAGGTATTCGATTTCAGGCATTGAGATCTCCTTCGAGTTAATTGCGGACTTCGTAGACGCCAAGCTTTTTCTGCAAGGGAGCGTCATCGGCGATGAACATGAAAGCCGGTTCCTCGGCAGAGAGATTGGTCAGTGCGACCGTCACATAACCAGGAATACAACAGGTATCGGCTTCATCGAGTTTGAAGCAGCCGCCCCCCTCGACAGCAATCTCTGCAGATCCTTCAATCTGATGAACCACAAAAGCGGTGGATCGAACAGGCATCTCGAGTTTCTCGCCGGGCCGAAGCATCAGGGCGGAAAAACCGAGAATTTTCTGACAGTCATCTCCGGTTTCCGGATTGACATAAGCAACTTGTATAACCTCGATGTCAGGCTGTGTCTCGGCAAGCGCTTCGAGCGCGCTGCGTACATCGCTCCAGGGGTAGCGCAACATCGGGAAATCTCCCGACGCGCGAATAAATCCCGGTGCCGGCACTACGCCACCACGCTGATAACAACGATCAACGCCTTCGGCTGTCACCACTTGCGCCTCGCCCTCCTGAACGTAGGACGCCTCCATGTAATAGACCATCGGCAAATCGAGCACATCGAGCCAGACCACGGGTTTTTCACCCTCGTGCCCATGCTCATGCCACAGACCGGTCGGAGTCAGGATCAGATCACCGCGGCTCATCGGGCACTTCTCACCATTGATCGTGGTGTAAGCCCCCTCGCCCTCGACAATCATGCGCACCGCGTTCGGCGTATGACGATGAGCGGGCGCCCATTCACCCGGCAAGAGCAACTGCATGCCCAGATAAATTGTCGAAGTCGCCTGCATTTTCTCCAAACCATGTCCCGGGTTGGCCATCACCAGCACACGACGCTCGGCCTTTTCCATCGGAGTCAATTCGCCGGCCTGCAGCAACAAGGGGCGAAGCGTCTTATAAGGCCAACTGATCGGGCGTGTACGCTGCGCAGGTTTCACCGGCGGCAAAACCGCCCGCAGGCTCGGCCAGAGAGGAACAAGATTGAGTTCCGTTAGTGCCGCGCGATATTCAAGCGGAAGATCTTCCAGGCGACCAAGTTCCTGCATTTTGCTATCTCCTTTTCCCAAAATTGCCAACAGTGGCAGAGACAGGTATCTGAAGTCTCTGTCGGTCTCGGCTGGCGATGGAGTGCATCCTAAGGAGGGGGCTGGTCTCGGTAAATGCAATCGATTTAATATGGCGCATTCGAATTTCGAATAGGCTGTCCATGCCAACCATCGATCTCCGACTGCTTTCCGTTTTTGAAACCATCTATCGGACGAGTAGTGTGTCGATCGCTGCCGACGCTCTCGAAATCGGCCAGCCAGCGGTCAGCATCGCTCTGGCGAAGCTACGTCATCATTTCAGCGATCCGCTCTTCGTGCGCACTCCGAAGGGAATGGAGCCCACTCCGTTTGCCGACAGCCTCATACAGCCAGTACGGGATGCGCTTGAATCTGTCGAAGTCGTGCTTGCGCATAGCAAGAATTTCGAACCAAGCGAGTCAGAACGCGTCTTCCGCATTTGCATGACTGACATTAGTCAGTTGGTCCTGCTACCGCCCTTATTGAAAAAGCTGCGGGATTCGGCGCCGGGAATTCGCATCGAGGTTTTCCCCTTGTCCGACGATACAGGACGGATG
>QKII01000079.1 GCA_003249625.1 Propionivibrio sp.
ACCTCGACAAGCAGCCGGCGATCTTCTACTTCCATCCGTGGGAAATCGATGTGGATCAGCCGAGAGTCCCGGGAATCGATGCAAAGACGCGCTTTCGCCATTATCTCAACCTTCACCTCATGGAAGCCCGTATCCGGCGCCTCCTCGCCGATTTCAAATGGGGCCGGATGGACGAGATATTCCTCTCCAGGCGTGATGGGGGCGGTTGATGGCGGTAATTACAGGCGACAAATCGGGTGGGGCGTTGGTCGTTCGGCAACTTCAGCTGGCGGATACCGAGTCTGCACGTCGTTGGGACGAGTTCGTTTTCAACTGCCCGGAAGCGACGTTTTTCCATCGTTGCGGCTGGCAGGACATTGTTTCAGGCGTTTTCCGTCACCGCACGTATTTCCTCTACGCGGAGCGGAGTGGCGCCATCGAGGGCGTACTACCTCTTGCGCATGTCAACAGCCGCCTGTTCGGCAACGCACTCGTCTCGTTGCCGTTTGCTGTTTATGGTGGCGTAGCCGCTATCAATTCCGAAGCAGCCGACGTCCTGGAGGATGAGGCGCAAGCGATCGCCCAAAGGCTTGGCGTCGATCACCTCGAATTGCGTAATTTCAATCAGCGCCATGCCGACTGGCCGACGCAGGATCTCTACGTCTGCTTCCGCAAGACCATCGATCCGGATGTCGATGCAAACATGCAGGCCATCCCACGCAAACAGCGGGCCATGGTGCGCAAGGGAATCAAGAATGGCTTGCAAAGCGAAGTCGAGCGTACGGTAAAGCATTTCTTTCCGCTCTATGCCGACAACGTATTGCGTCACGGCACGCCGGCCATGCCACGGCGTTATTTCGAACGCCTGCTGCAGGTTTTCGGCGAGGATTGCGATGTCCTGACCGTTTTCGACCCGCACGGGCGGCCGATCAGCAGCGTGCTCAGTTTCTATTTTCGCGACGAGGTTCTGCCGTACTATGCCGGCGACGACGTGGCGGCGCGGGACCTGGCCGGGAACGATTTCAAGTATTGGGAACTGATGCGACGTTCCTGCGAGCGCGGCATCGGAGTTTTCGACTACGGACGCAGCAAGCAGGGTACCGGATCCTATTCATTCAAGAAGAACTGGGGATTCGAGCCGAAGCCGCTGTTCTACGAGTATCGGCTCTACCGGCGCGACAGCATCCCGCAAAACAATCCGTCCAACGCCAAATACCGGCTGTTCATCGAAGCCTGGCGACGCCTGCCGGTTGGCGTGGCCAACTGGCTCGGCCCTTTCATCGTGCGCAATCTGGGGTGAAACGACGCGCCATGGCCAATCTTCTCTATCTTGTACATCGAATTCCCTATCCCCCGAACAAGGGCGACAAGGTGCGTTCGTTTCACTTGCTACGGCATCTGGCGGCGGAGCATTGTGTATTCCTCGGTACCTTCATCGACGATCCGCAGGACGAAGCGTATGTCGACAAATTGACCGAGTACTGCGCCGGGACGCATATCGTCCGACTGTCGCCGCGCGCGGCGAAGCTGCGCAGCCTGTCTGGGCTGTTGAGCGGCGAGGCGCTGACGTTGCCGTACTACCGCAACGCCGGATTGCAGGGTTGGGTCGACCAGACGATAAGAAATGAAAAAATTGACGCTGCTGTCGTTTTTTCCTCGGCCATGGCCCAATATCTGACGACGCACGCCTCACTACGCACACTCGTCGATTTCTGCGACGTCGATTCCGCCAAATGGACGCAGTACGCCCCCGATCACCGTTGGCCGTTTTCGTGGATTTATCGACGGGAGGGGGAACGGTTGCTGGCATTCGAAAAGCAGGTCGCCGCGGCAGCGGAGCACGCCTTCTTCGTCACCGAAGCCGAGACGGAACTGTTCCTGAAAGCGGCCCCTTTGTTTCGTGAAAAGGTCTCGGCGATGGGCAATGGCGTCGATTCGGACTTCTTCTCGCCGGAGAACGCCCTGGCATCGCCGTTTTCCTCAGATGAAGTGCCGCTGGTCTTCACCGGAGCCATGGATTACTGGCCGAATATCGACGCGGTGAAATGGTTCGCGGCCGAGATTTTTCCGCGCTTGCTTGCGGAGAGGCCGATGCTCCGCTTTTACATTGTCGGGCGCAGTCCGGCCCCTGCGGTTCTGGAACTCGCCAGCGACCGGGTGGTCGTTACTGGAACAGTGCCGGACGTCCGCCCGTATCTGCGTCATGCCGCTGTGGTCGTTGCGCCGCTGCGTATCGCACGGGGCATCCAGAACAAGGTGCTCGAGGCGATGGCCATGGCTGTGCCGGTAGTAGTCGCACGCGGATGCGGCGAGGCGGTCGACGCCGTTCCTGAGCAGGACTTCCTGCTGGCGGACAGTGCGGACGATCATGTGCGGCAAATCAATGCTCTGCTCGCCTCGCCGGAGCGATGTGCTGCGATCGGCGAAGCCGCAAGGCGCCAGGTGGTACGGCGATACAGTTGGGATGCGCACCTGGCGATCATTGATCGCCATCTGGAAACAGCAGCCTGCAAGTGAAAAGGGCAGACCAAACGATGGATCAAACGGCAAAGGACAGTCCAACGGAATCGAAACCGACCCGCCCGTGGCGGCGGGCGGTGGGTGTGTTGGCCATCACGCTGCTGATCATTCTTTTCATCTATCGTGAGACGGCGCTTTCGATGGCCGTAATCTGGGCGCGCAGCGACACATTCACCCACGGTTTCCTGGTGCCGCTGATTAGCCTCTGGCTTGTCTGGCGAAAGCGCGCGTCGTTCGCCGATGTCGTTCCCCGGCCGAATTACTGGATCCTGCTACTGCTTGCCGGCGCCGGTTTTGGCTGGCTACTCGGCGAAATGGCGACGGTTGGGCCGCTATCCCAGTTCGCGCTGACCGCAATGGTGATACTTGCCGTTCCGGCCGTGCTCGGCCTTGAGACCGCGCGAAAGATTCTCTTTCCCCTCGCGTTCCTGCTCTTTGCCGTTCCGTTTGGTGAGTTTGCATTGCCGCAATTGATGGAGTGGACTGCAAGTGCGACGATTTTGGGACTTCGCGCGAGCGGCATCCCGGTCTATCGAGAGGGGCTGAACTTCATCATCCCATCGGGTGCCTGGTCGGTCGTCGAAGCCTGCAGCGGCGTACGCTACCTGATTGCCTCGCTGATGGTCGGAACCTTGTTCGCCTACCTCAGCTATCGCTCGCTTAAGCGGCGCCTGCTGTTCGTCGGCGTTGCCTTTCTCGTACCGATCATTGCCAACTGGGTACGCGCCTACATC
>QKII01000047.1 GCA_003249625.1 Propionivibrio sp.
TCCATGGCCCCGCCCATGCCGGGCACCATCTTTCCCGGCACCATCCAGTTCGCAAGGTTTCCGTGCTGGTCGACCTGGAGGCCGCCCAGGATGGTGACGTCCACATGTCCGCCACGGATCAGGGCAAATGACGTTGCGCTGTCAAAGGTTGCAGCGCCGGGTAGGAGGCCACAAGGTTGCCCTCCCGCGTTCACAACACCGGGCTCTGGTTCGCCAACAAGCGGCCCAACGCCAATAAAGCCGTTCTCTGACTGGAGCGTGATGTGCACGCCTGGAGGCAGGAAACGCGGCACCAAGGTCGGCAAACCGATGCCCAGATTCACCAGATCGCCTTCGTGAAGTTCTTGCGCCACTCGGCGGGCAATGATTTCTTTGGCTTCCATTTCAGGCCCCCGTCGCGACGACAATCTGGTCGACCAGCACGCCCGGCGTCATGACCATATCGGGGTCGATATCGCCAATCTCGACAAGCTCATCCACTTCGACAATGACCTTGTCGGCAGCAAGAGCCATCAAGGGATTGAAGTTGCGGGCCGCCCGCTCATAAACCAGATTGCCCGCCTTGTCCGCACGTTTTGCCTTGAGAATCGCCACATCCGCACGCAGCGGGAGTTCAAGAAGAAAGTCCCTTCCGCCGACCTCCATCTTGGTTTTTCCCTCTTCCACGATCGTCCCCACACCGGTTGGCGTCAGCACGCCACCCAACCCCGCTCCGCCGCAACGCACCCGCTCGGCCAATGTGCCCTGGGGCACCAGTTCCACGGCCAGTTCACCCGAGATCATCTTTTTTCCGGTCGTCGGATTTGTACCGATATGCGAAACGATCACCTTCGCCGCGCGCCCTTCTGCAATCAGTCGCCCGACACCGGTTGTCGGGAAGGCCGTGTCGTTGCCGATGAGGGTCAGCCCATCGACCCCTTGTTCGAGAATGAGCGACACCAAACCATCAGGCGTACCAACCCCCATGAATCCGCCAAACATGATCGTCATCTCATTTTTGAACGCCGACCGGACTTCGTCCCAGGCCACCACTTTTCCGCTGATTCGCTTACCCACGATCAATCTCCCTGCGCCTCACAGCCATTCATCATCTGTCGAGACGGGAACGGCCAAAATTGAAAATAGTTCGCAAAAACAACCATCGCGGGAAACGTCACAGCGAGCATGCTCGACGCGAGCCAAAGCTCCAGCGCGTAAGGCGCAGCCCCGCCCTTCAGTCCGAACGAAGTCACCGCCACGGCGTGATAAAGCGAATACACAGCAAAGGCGAGGAGTACCGCGATGGCCAGGAGAAGGAATCCTCGCCATGGCTGCGGCAATTGCAACGACGGCATGCCCTCGAACATGACCAGGACGATGAAGATGCCGAAGATCATCGACACGCAGATATTGGTCTGAAATTGAACGAGGTCCATGGCGAAACGAACGACGAACACTTCATTCAGCGCCCAGACGCCTGCGGCGACCAGTGCGGCGGCGGTCATACCGAACAGCGGTTGCCGACCGACGCATGAAACGCGCCGCGCAATTGCCACGACTGGCCAGAAATCGAGCAGCACCAGCGCCAGGACCACCACGACAGAAGCAATGCTCAAGACCAGGGGCACCCAGGCTGTGAATTGCCCTCCCGGGTCGAGCGCAGGCTGATAGAACGGTGCTTCGCTCATGAAAGAAAAGTTGAACAGAAGCCGGTACAGCGCAAATGCCAGCAGATAGGTCCCGATCAGCACCGCCACGCCAACAAGCCCAGGCGTCTTGAAAAATCTGGAAAACGGCCATGCCTGAAAGGGAATGATCAGGAGAAGCGCGACCGGGACGGTGAAGATGAGAAACATGTTCACCATTGGCGTCGGGGCCGCGTATCCCCCACCAACGGTGGCCAGGGCAAGCAGTACGACGACCGAGCCAACGATCGTGGTCAAGGCAAGAAATGCACACCCCCGCCACGGCTGCGCAAGTTTGGCGAATCGCTCTGGATATGCGCCATTCCAGAGCAGACTGACCACCATTTGCATGGGCACCATGGCGACGAGGACCGTCGTGCCCCACCCCATCAGCGCGTCTGGCGAACACAAAATCAAGAACATCAACGAAGCAAAGATCACCGTCATCGTTGCGACTGTGCCCTTCAACCAGCGTCCCGAATCACACATCAGTTTCTCCGCAAATGGTTTCCGAATTCCCATCTCGCTTGCTCGTTTCGACTACTGCAGAGGAATTGAAGGCGAGCGAGCCCAACGGCAAGACTGACGCCTTGCCGACAATCGTCTGCAGGAACGAAGACGGGATGGAAGAAGCGGCTTTACCTCGAGCGATGCTCGAGACAAAGCCCGGTTCAGGCCAAATGAATGGCCCCGAGGTAGCAGCTTTCCGAGAGCGTGGCCTCGACAGTCATTTGGCCGAGATCGGCATGATTCACCTCGAGTTCATAAGCTCCGCTGTCCGGTTCAAGCCCGTCAAACTTGAAGTCACCGAAAACATCCGACTGCGATCGCGCGATCTCTCGCCCCGCCTGTTTCAGGATGACATTCGCGCCTTCGACACACTCCTCCACACCGGCCAGGTCGGCAACGATGGAGCCGCCCAGAAAGCACTTGTCGTAGCGGTGTAGGTTTTTGTAGAACACCCGTGGTCTGGCATTGAATTCCGGGTGCAGTACTCGAAGATTTTCCTTTTCCACAAGATTCGCCATTTCAGCATCGCTCACCTTGATCGCCCGGAGCGCATCCGTCGGGCATGCCTGAGCGCACCTGGGTTCGCTCCACCCCTGATCAAGCAGGTGCGCATCGAAGAACCATGTCTGCGGGACCTGATGCTCTTCGTTCCACCAGATATTTCCGTAGGGGCAGCTATCAACCAGATCCTTTCGACCGCGGGCCTTCTCCGGGTCGATCATCACGATGCCATCTTCACGTTTGGCGACGGCACCGCCGCCAGCTTTGATGCAGGGCGCGTTGTCACAGTGATTGCACATGCGCGGGAGGTATGCGGCATCAACCATGGAACCCTCGCCTCTGACCTTGCGATCAATACGGATCCACTCATGCCCGTGGCGCGGCTGCGGCTTGCTGTAACCGGTAAACTCGTTGTCCTCGAACTCGTCTTTCACTGCCAAGGTGCAGTTGTGGCAGTTTTCGCAGCGAGCGACATCGACGATCAAATTCCACTTGTTCATGGCATTTCTCTCACTTCAACGTTCGTTTCAGGCAGCCACCATGGCT
>QKII01000189.1 GCA_003249625.1 Propionivibrio sp.
GCGGTGCAACGCAATACGCAACGATTTTTGAGATGACCATGGTCATACCCTTCGCGGCTGTTCCGGTTTCTTCGGCACTCGCCTGCGTACAGTTGGTCTTGACCGGAATACGGGATTTTTGCCTGGCCGAGATGGCGGGGGAGGAAGCGAAATGATCTGGGTATTGACTGCGTTCTTCGTGCTGCTCGCCATTGGGGTGCCGATCGGCTATGTGCTCGGCATTGCCGGTGTTCTGGGCATCATACAGGTCGGTGGTTCCGCCATGCTGGCCATGGCACCGCAACGGTATTTTGCCGGCTTGGATCTGTTTACCTTCCTGGCCATGCCGCTGTTCATCTTCGCCGGCGAGATCATGAACAAGGCGGGGATTACTGAACGCCTGGCGAAGTTCGCCGATGCGCTGGTCGGACATCTGCGTGGAGGCATGGCGCAATCGTGCATGCTGTCATCGGTGCTCTTCGCCGGGATCACCGGCGCGGCGGTTGCGGAAGCGGCGGCGTTTGGCAGCACCATGGTTCCGGCGATGGAAAAAACGGGGTACAAAAGGCCGTTCGCCTGCGCCGTCGTGGTTGCTGGCTCGATCATCGGGCCGACCATTCCGCCGTCCAACCTGATGGTGATCTACGGATCGATGATGGGGGTCTCGATCGCCAGTCTGTTTGCCGCCGGCATTCTTCCCGGTCTCGTGATGGGATTGTTCTGCATGGGCGTGATCGCCAGCCTCGGCCGTCGGCTCAACCTTCCCAAGAGCGGCCAGCGTCCGAGCTTGCGCGCCCTGACCAAGGCGTTTCGCGACAGTCTGAGCGCGCTGATCATGCCGGTGATCATCCTCGGCGGCATTTTGACCGGATGGGTCACGCCGACCGAAGGCGCGTCCATTGCCGTGCTTTACGCGCTCATCCTTGGCGTTTTTGTCTATCGGCAAGTCGGGCTGAAGGATATCGTCGAGATGCTCGTCCGTACGGCGCGGATCACCGGTGTCGTATTCCTGATCATCGCCTCGGCGTCAATCCTGAGCTGGTGGATGACCTTCATGAAGATGCCCCAGATGATCACGCACCTGTTCCTCGGGCTGACATCGGATCCGGCGATGATCATTCTGATGGTTTTGTTGTTGTTGCTCGTGCTCGGCATGTTCATGGACATCAACGCCGTGCTGATCATACTCGGTCCGATCCTTGGGGCACTGGCGACTTCGATCGGCATGAACCCGGTACAGGCGGGCATCATGATCGTCCTGGCGCTGAACATCGGTTTGATGACTCCGCCGGTCGGCGCCAGCCTGTTCGTATTGAGTTCGATTGCCGGCGAGAAGATCGAACGTGTCACGGCGGCGATGTGGCCGTTCGTGATTGCTGAAGTTGTTGTTCTGTTTCTCGTAGCGTACTGGCCCAGATTGACGCTGTCTGTGCCGGCCATGATGGGTCTTTGAGTCATGAGACCACCCAGCGTCATCCTGCTTTCCCTTCTGCCAACCTGATTCGAAGGAGACACTCCCCATGCGCATGTTCAAGTCACTCGCAATTTCCGCCGCCCTCGCCGTTTCGGTCGGCATGATGCCCGTCGCCGCTCACGCCGAAAAAACCATCAAGCTCGCCCACCTGAACAAGAACGACCCGTTCGACAATGGCACCGGCGCGATGGCCGTCGTGTTCAAGTCGCTGGTCGAATCCGGTACCAACGGCGCGGTGAAGGTTGAAATCTTCCCGGACGGCCAGCTGGGCAAGGACAATGAAGTCATCCAGCAGGTCAAGTCCGGCGTCGTTCAGTCGTCGATTTCCAGCGTTGGTGGCATTGCCTCGGTCTATCCGATGATCGGCGTGCTTGACGTGCCGTTCGCCTATCCCAACATCGCCACGACCTATGAAGTTTTCGACGGCCCCTTCGGCAAAAAACTGTCCGCGGACATCGAAAAGAAAACCGGGCTTGAAGTCCTCGGCTTCGGCGATTCGGGTGGCTTCTTCGCCTTCACCAACTCCAAACGTCCGATCAAGTCGCCGGACGACATGAAGGGACTGAAGATTCGCACGATGGGTCTGGAATCGCATAAATCGGCGGTCAGCAGTGTCGGTGGACAGCCTGTGGCGATCAACTGGGCCGAGGTTTACACATCGCTGCAGACGGGTGTTGCCGATGGACAGATGAACCCGATTCCGATCATCAAGTTCGCCAAGTTCGACGAAGTCCAGAAGTACCTCACGCTGACCAATCACTTGTTTACGCCGTACGTCTGGATCTTCAACAAGTCGTTCTACGATGGTCTGTCCGCCAGCGAGAAGGACGTTGTGAATGCCGCCGCGCGTTCTGCGATCATCGCCTGCCGTGGCATCAACCGCATCATCGAAGCGTCTGACCGTGGTTTGCCGGCACTGGCGCAGAAGATGCAGGTTTATACCCCGACGCCTGCGGAGATCGCCAAATTCCGTGAACTCGCGCAACCGGCCGTCAAGGCGCAGATCGCCAAGAGCTTCGGTGCTGAAGGCGAAGCGCTGATGAAGGACTTCCTGGCGGCGGTCGACAAGGCAGCCAAGAACTAAGGAACTTCCATGGCTTACTCGATTCCCGACTTGAAAATCAACGCGGGGCGGTTGCATGGCCGCCTTGCCGAACTGGCCAAAATTGGAGCCATCGACGGAGGAGGGTGTGCACGCCTGGCCCTTTCCGATGAGGACAAGGCCGGCCGCGATCTCGTCTGTCGCTGGATGCGCGAGTTGGGGTTGAGTGTCTCGGTCGATGGCATCGGCAACGTCGTTGCCGTCCGTCCGGGGCGCCGCGAGGGACCTGCCGTCATGGCCGGATCGCACATCGACACGGTGCGTACCGGCGGGCGTTACGACGGCAATCTGGGCGTTTTGGCCGGCCTGGAAGTTGTTCAGACCTTGAATGACTTCAGCGTCGAGACCGAATATCCGCTCGCGGTGGCTTTTTTTACCAACGAGGAGGGAGCGCGGTTCGCTCCGGACATGATGGGCAGTCTGGTCTTTACCGGAAAGCTCCCTCTCGCTGGTGTGCTTGAAACGGTGGGGATAGACGGCAGTAGCGTCAGTGAAAATCTCCACCGCATAGGCTATGCCGGAAATGCTCCGATGCCGGCGTTGATGCCGCGTGCCTATGTTGAATTGCATATCGAACAGGGACCTGTACTGGATCGCGAGGGAACGGATATCGGGGTCGTCGAGTCCGTGCAGGGCATCTCCTGGAGTGAAATTGAAATATCGATGGCATTACGGCATGATGCGGGCTGGGCTGCCGGCTCGATCATCGCCTTCGTTCGGGAACTGGCTGAGGAGATGGGCGGCAGCCAGCTTGCCACCGTCGGTCGCGTTGAATTCTTCCCCAACCTGATCAATGTCGTACCCAATCGCGCGGTGCTCACCGTGGATCTGCGCAATACGTCAGAAGATTTGTTGTGCCTGGCCGAGACTCGCTTGCGCGAGCATCTCGATGCACTTCGCGATGCGGAGAAACTTCAGATCGCGACGCGCCGTCTGGCGCGGTTTGCGCCCGTTCCTTTTGCCCCGGAAATGATCTCGTTAATCGATCGACATGCTCAAGCACAGGGGTTGTCGACCCG
>QKII01000386.1 GCA_003249625.1 Propionivibrio sp.
TACGAGGTCTACCTGATCCAGGAACTCGACGCCAAACCGATTTCTTCATTCGCGGCCAAGAGCTTCTTCCGGCTTGGCTTCCAGTACTACGACTTCCAATACTCAGGGAGCAACAACTGGGTCGGCGCACCGGTCAAGATCTCCAGCATAAACAACAACATGACGACCACCACGCCGCTATCGAAGGCCATCAACGCTTACGCAACGTTTACCGTCAAATTCTGATTTTTCATAAAAGGAGCATCAAATGTCCAAGCCTCTCTCCCGCCTCTTGTGCTCGGCCGCTCTCGCGGTTTCTGCCCTGACCTTCGCCGTGCCTGCCTCCGCTGCCGACGTCAAAATGGTCGGTGTGGTTGAAAAAATCCAGCTCGCCGCTGACGGCAAATCCGCCCAAGCAACCCTGAAGGACAACAAATCCGGAAACCCGATTGTCATTTTCATTGACGATGATGAAACGCTCGACAAGTTCAAGGACAAGCGCATCGGTATTGGCGATGAAATTCGCACCAAATTCGACGACGCAGGCGGCAAAAACCACAGCAAGTCGTTCAAGAAGACGGCCGGCTGCTAGCCAGCACGGATTCTCATCGAAAGAAAAATGTGAATGGCGACCCATATCGGTCGCCATTTTTTTGCAAATTGAAATCCAAGCATTTTTAGGAGGCATCATGAACTGCAAACGTGCCGTGGTTATCACGACCCTGCTTGCCGCCCTTGGAGCAGCCCCCCTCACTTTCAGCACATCCAGCGCGCTCGCCGCCGAACTTCCTGCAGGGCTCGTTGCGAAGGATGGCTGGTACACCCAGATCGTCGATGCCGCCTTCGTCGAGCGTTACGCGGTGGTCCCCAAACCGGAAGGCGTGATGATCATCGATTCCCGACCAACCTCCCGTAAGTACGATCCCGGCCACATCCCGACAGCGGTCAACATCCCCGACACTCAATTCGACAAGCTGGCTGACCAGCTACCACAAGACAAGAACACACTGCTGATCTTCTACTGTGAAGGCGTGGAGTGTTCGCTCAGCCACAGCTCCGCATACAAGGCGGAAAAACTCGGCTTCACCAACATCAAGGTTTATGCCCAAGGCTATCCGGACTGGATAGCCAAAGGCCACCTCGGCGCCGTTTCCGTTCCTTTCCTGAAGAAGAGAATGGACGAAGGGGCGCCGATTACTGTCATCGATTCTCGCCCGAAGAAGCGCAAGTACGACCTCGGACACATCCCCGGCGCCATTAGCTTGCCCGACTCCGAGTTCAACAAGCGGGTTGATGCTCTGCCGGCCGACAAGGCCAGCGAGTTGTATTTTTACTGCGAGGGGCTCGCCTGCACACTCAGTTCCGATTCGGCCGCCAAGGCCGTCAAACTGGGCTACACGAAAGTCAAGGTCGTCCCGGAAGGATATCCGAAATGGGCAAAACTCTATGGCCCCGGCCCCACGAGCGGCGAACCCTTGGCAAGCAAGCCTGTTGTCCAGGCGGGCCGCGACCCGGCGACGATCACCGTTGAATCGTTCAAGAGCATCCTGCGCGACGCACCGGACTCACTCTTCCTCGTAGACGTTCGGCCGCAAAAGGATTTCGACAAGGGAACGATCAAGGGGGCAGTCAACATGCCCCTCGACACCCTGGAATCGCGCCTGGGCGAAATACCGAAGGACAAAACAACGATCTTCTTCTGCTCCAGCGGCGCGCGCAGTAGCGATGCCTATGATCTGGCCAAGGAGAAAAAGGTATCGAGCCCGTTCTATTTTCTGGATGCCACAGTGAAATATGCCGGAGATGGCAATTTCACCATCAGTAACGACTGATCGCTGACCGACAACCGATGAAAAAAATAACCCCCCGACTTGAGATGGGGACTCAGTGCCGGGGGGTTCTACTGCAAAACTTTATGGGTGCTGTGCTTGGAAAGTTCCCCAGCACCATCCCTGCTTTACATCAATGCTGGCTGACCATGTGCCTGATTCGTTGCGTAAGTTCCTTGCAGCAACGGCAGGTGACGCAGGGAATAAGGAACGGAATCGCGCCGATCAATGCGGCAACGAGGACGGGAGCGAGGGCGACAACGTGAGCGATCTGCGCAGCGTTATTCCGGAAGGTTTCAGTGGTCATGGCAAGCTCCTGTTCAACAGTTTCACTTACTCTCTAACAAATACCGTGCCAGATCCCGGCACCCCGAACAATTTTCGCAACCGATTGATATAAAACAACAAAGTACGCGAACCCAGAACATTTCGCAAAAGGACGCAAGAAAAAAGTGTCAAATTTGGCACACATCATCGAATACCTACTATATTCACGCCATAAATGACACTCCCAAGGCGATCGATGGATTACTCTGCAAAGTCGCTGCCTGAACTCGTTTCATTTCTCGACGAGCAGGCGGAACCGCGCATCGTCATGGACGCGGAGTACCGCATCGTCGCGGCAAACCGGGCCTATGCCGAGGCGTTCGCGCCCGGGGGGTCGGTGGCGGGCCGCCACTGCTACGAGGTCTCGCACCATTTCTCCGCTCCCTGCGACCAGGCCGGCGAGCCTTGTCCCTTGCGCATGAGCCAGGAAAGCGGCGAGGTTCAGCGCGTTCTGCACTTGCACCATACGGCGCACGGCGAGGAGCATGTTGACGTCGAAACCACACCGATCCGCGACGAATCAGGAAAGATCATCTACTTCGTCGAAACCATGCGCGTGCTCAAGCAGGCGTCCGGCAGCCCGGCGGCAGAGGGCCTGGTCGGGCGGTCGGCGAGTTTCAACAGGATGCTGTCCCTCGCCATGCGCGTCGCGCCGACGAACGCCACCGTCCTGCTGCTCGGCGAAACGGGAACAGGCAAGGAACTGGTCGCGCGCATGTTGCACGAAACCGGCGGAAATGCCAGCGGACCGTTCGTGGCCGTCGACTGCTCGGGGTTGACCGAATCACTGTTCGAGAGCGAACTGTTCGGCTACGAGAAAGGGGCCTTTACCGGCGCCCTGCATCGCAAGACCGGCCTCGTTGAATCCGCACGTGGAGGCACCCTCTTTCTCGACGAGGTCGGCGACATTCCGCTGCCACAACAGGTAAAGTTGCTTCGCCTCCTGGAAAGCGGTACCTACCGGCGCGTCGGGAGCGTCGAGACGCTGCGCGCCGACTTTCGCCTGATCTGTGCCACCCACCGCGACATCAACCGGATGGTCGAAGAAGAAACATTCCGGCGCGACCTCTTTCACCG
>QKII01000024.1 GCA_003249625.1 Propionivibrio sp.
GCCTTCAGCGCCTCGACGCCGGAGATGATGCGCTCCTTGTTCTTTTCGCGGATTTCACGGATGCCGGGAAGTACTTCGGTCGTTGAGCGGGTGGCAATCAGTCCGAGCATGTAAGGTACCTTGATTGCCCAGTCGTTGGCCTGCTTTTCCTCGTTCGGCCAGGCCATGATGTTGAAGCTGGCCGGAGCCGGCTCGGTTTCCCACATTGCTTCGAGGGCCGCCAGCTTCGACTTCTGCGACTCGGACACGGAATAGCCGGACTCGTCGCCGAGGACGATTACCGACAGCGTGCCGGCGATACCGAAGGCTGCGGCAATGCGGAACGAACGGCGGGCGAATTCGATGTGCCTGTCCTTGAGCAGATACCAGGCCGAAATGCCCAGCACGAACAGCGCGCCGGTGACGTAGCCGGCGGCCACGGTATGCACGAATTTTGTTTGGGCCGTGTGGTTGAAAACGAGCGCCGCAAAGTCGGTCAATTCCATGCGCATTGTTATCGGGTTGAAGGTCGAGCCGACCGGGTCCTGCATCCAGGCGTTGGCGATCAGGATCAAGACCGCCGAAAGGTTGGAACCGAGTGCCAGCAGTGCGGTGGTGGCGAGATGGGCGCGCTTGGAGAGACGGTCCCAGCCGAAGAAGAACAGGCCGAACATTGTCGATTCGAGGAAGAAGGCCATCAGCCCTTCAATTGCCAGCGGCGCTCCGAAGATGTCGCCGACGTAGTGCGAGTAGTAGGCCCAGTTGGTCCCGAACTGGAACTCCATGGTGATTCCGGTGGTGACTCCGAGCGCGAAGTTGATGCCGAACAGCTTGCCCCAGAACTGGGTCATCTCCTTGTAGATCGGCTTGCCGGTCATGACATAGACCGACTCCATGATCACGAGGATCCATGACAATCCAAGTGTCAAAGGTACGAATATGAAGTGGTACATCGCCGTCGCTGCGAATTGCAGCCGCGATAGATCAACGACCGTCGAGTCGATCATTTGCTTTCTCCAGGGAAGGTTGGGATGCGAGAGCGGGAAATTGGGGCAGGATTCGTCATGAGGGAGGCCGCAACGCATGGTGCGGTCGGCGATGTCCTTGTCGATTGGTCATTGTTATTTATGATTATTTTCTAATGTTCTTTTTGGGCTATCAACTGATTTTTCCAGTTTTAGCCGAGGTCGCCGGCGAATACAAATCATCTGGCATGCCGATGACGCGCTTGACGCAGGCAAGACCGTGCCGCCGCGAGAAAGTTCCCGGGGTGTCCGATGCACCATTGCCGTACGTGTCGAAGAGCGGAGAACAGGGGCGATGTAGACGTATGCCCGGATCGGGTGCGTAGCGGGAGGCGAAGTTTGATGCAATTCGAATGAGGCTGTCTATCTGCACGCTTTTGGGGTGTTCGATGTGGTGGTATGTTTCTGCCCGAGCACCGTGCTGGTGCTGTTCGGGCAGGGGCGTGGAACCGGAGTTGTGCGAAAAATTCTCTTTTATGTCCCGCGATTTTCGTATCTCTTTGATTATTTGCATTTTCGTGTTCTGGCATGTTAAGTGCTAATGAACTTCTGCGAGTTTTCGACAAGATACGAGTGAGTTGCCCCGGCTTGTGTGAGAGCCAGCAGAACCGGCTCGACGACTCGCGGGATTCTCCGGTTAATTCAAACAATATTCCTGAAGGAGTTCTGTTGATGGGCAAAAAAATTCTTCTCGCCGGCATCGGCGCCTTGGCAATGTTTGGTGGCCAAGCCTACGCGGATCATCTCGTAGCCATCGCCGGCCCGATGACCGGTCAGTACGCCTCGGCCGGCGACCAGATCCGCAAGGGGGCCGAGATGGCCATCGCCGACATCAATGCCAAGGGCGGTGTGCTCGGGCAGAAACTCGTGCTTGAAGTGGGCGACGATGCCTGCGATCCGAAACAGGCGGTATCGGTGGCCAACACCATGGTCAACAAGAAGATCGTCTTCATGCACGGCCACTGGTGTTCCAGTTCGACGATTCCCGCCTCCGACGTGTACAACGAATCGCAGATCCTGATGGCCACCGTGTCGACCAACCCGAAAGTTACCGAGCGTGGCCTGAAGAACATCTTCCGCATCATGGGACGCGATGACCAGCAGGGCCTGGTCGCCGGCGGTTATCTGGCCGACACCTTCAAGGGCAAGAAGATTGCCGTTGTCGACGACAAGAGTGCGTACGGCAAGGGACTGGCCGATGAAATGGCCAAGGCGCTGGAAGGCAAGGGCGCGAAGCCGGCGCTCCGCGAGTCGATCACTGCAGGTGAGAAGGACTATTCGGGTCTGGTCAGCAAGTTGAAATCGGCAGGCGTCGAGGTGATGGCTTACGGCGGCTACCATACCGAAGTTGCACTGATCCTGCGCCAGGCGCAGCAAGCGGGTCTGAAACTGACGGTGATGGGTGGCGACACGATGACCAACACCGAACTGGTGACCGCCGCCGGTCCCGCTGCCGACAACGTCCTCTTCACATTCTCGCCGGATCCGCGCAAGAATCCGGGCGCTGCTGATGTCGTCAAGAAGTTCCGTGATGCCAAGGTCGAGCCGGAAGGCTACGTGATGTACGCCTACGCGGCAATGCAACTCTTCGCGCAGGCGGCTGAGAAGGCCAAGAGCGTGAAGTATGCTGATCTGGAGAAGGCCACGCGTGGTGGCAGCTTTGACACCGTCATCGGCAAGCTGTCCTTCGACGCCAAGGGCGACAACAAGCTCCCCGGCTTCATGGTCTACCAATGGAAGGGCGGCAAGTACGATTACGTAGCCAAGTAATCGCCCCCTGAACGTCACCCCGATTTCTGCCGGGGTGACGTCTCCAACGCATCACCGGTTTTCGGCGTCCGCCGGAAACCATAAGGAAAAAAAATGAGCGAATCCAGTGACAGCCCGCTTCGCGCGGCGCTGCGTGAGGCTTATCGCGCCGACGAAACGCAAATTGTCGAGGCGTTGATCGACAAGGCGCGGTTTACGCCGGAGCAGCAACAACGGATTTTCGAGCGGGCGCGGCCGCTGGTGCAGACCATCCGCGACAAGCGCTTGAAAACGACGGGCATCGATGCCTTCCTGAACACCTACGACCTCTCGTCACGCGAGGGCGTCGTCCTGATGTGCATGGCCGAGGCCTTGCTGCGCATCCCCGATACCGAGACCGTTGACCGGCTGATCCGGGACAAGATCGGCAATACCG
>QKII01000241.1 GCA_003249625.1 Propionivibrio sp.
CAGCGGCCGTCGGTTGATGTCATCACCGGTCTGATCAAGGCCAACATCCCGACGCGTATCTCGTTCCAGGTATCGTCGAAGATCGATTCGCGCACGATTCTCGATCAGATGGGGGCGGAGGCGCTGCTCGGTCAGGGCGACATGCTCTATCTTGCGCCTGGAACGGGTTATCCGACCCGGGTGCATGGCGCCTTCGTTGCAGACGAGGAAGTGCATCACGTCGTAGATCATTTGAAAAAGGCCGGTGAACCGGACTACATCGAGGGCGTGCTTACTGGAGCCGGTTTCGACGACGAGGAGGGCGGCAGCGGAAACGGCGATGGCGAAAGCGGGGGCGACCCGGAGTCAGATCCGCTCTACGATCAGGCCGTCGAAATAGTGCTGAAGAACCGCCGTGCCTCGATTTCGCTGGTGCAGCGGCACCTGCGCATCGGCTACAACCGCTCTGCGCGGCTTATCGAAGCAATGGAAAAGGCCGGACTGGTGTCGGCAATGGATGCGCGCGGTGGACGGGAAGTCCTGGCGCGAAGGGAAGAAGGTTGATGAAACGTATTTTTTTCTCGCTGGCGATGTGCCTGGCTGTCTCAGCTCAGGCTGGAGCGATCGACAAACTGCACCGTTTCCTGGAAACGACCAAGACGCTGCGAGCCGATTTTGCGCAGATTGTCGTCGCCAAGAACGGCAAGCGTCCGCAGCAGTCGGTCGGGATTATGATGATCTCGCGGCCGGGCAAGTTTCGCTGGCAGATCGAAAAGCCGTATAGCCAGTTGCTCGTAGGGGATGGCGAGAAAATCTGGATGTACGATCCAGACCTGCGTCAGGTGACGGTCAAGAAAATGGACGCGGCGCTGGGCAGCACGCCGGCGGCCCTTCTGGTCGGCTCGAACAGCCTTGAAAAGAACTTCAACCTGCGCGAGCTTGGTGAGCGCGATGGGATGGAATGGCTGGAGGCAACGCCCAGGTCCGCCGACAGTGGGTTTGAAAAGCTGCAGCTTGGGTTCTCCGGTGATGAGCTCAAAGCGATGGAACTGTTCGATAATTTCGGCCAGACGACTTCACTGGCTTTCACCAACGTACAGCTCAATCCGGCATTGCCGGCGACCCAGTTCCGCTTTACGCCACCCGCTGGCGCTGATGTCATCGGTGAGTGATCTGTTCGCCCAGGAGCACGCGGTTCCGCTCGCCGAGGCGCTGCGGCCGAAAACGCTCGACGAGGTAATCGGCCAGCAACACCTGCTTGGCCCGGGTAAGCCCCTGCGCCTCGCCTTTGAAGCGCGAAAGCCGCATTCGCTGATTTTCTGGGGGCCGCCAGGTGTCGGCAAGACCACGCTGGCGCGGTTGATGGCCGACGCCTTCGACGCCGAATTCGTCGCGTTGTCTGCCGTATTCTCTGGCGTCAAGGACATTCGGGAGGCCGTCGCGCACGCCGAGGCGGTGCGCGCGCAACGCGGACGGCCGACAATTCTGTTCGTCGATGAAGTTCACCGCTTCAACAAGGCACAGCAGGACGCCTTTCTGCCCTATGTCGAGGAAGGCCTGCTGACGCTGGTCGGCGCGACGACCGAGAACCCGTCGTTCGAGGTCAATTCCGCGCTTCTCTCGCGCGCCTCGGTCTATGTGCTCAATCCGCTGTCGACAGAGGAAATGGGGCAACTCTTCGAGCGTGCCTGCGCCAAGGCGCTTCAAGGATTCTCCTTCGATGACGATGCGCGCGATCGGCTGATCGGCCAGGCCGACGGTGACGCGCGGCGCTTGATCAACCTGCTCGAACAAACGCGCACCGCAGCGACCACGGCCAAGCGTACGCACATTGACGGCGCTTTCATCGACAATACACTGGCCCACAGCCTGCGCCGCTTCGACAAAGGCGGCGAGGCGTTCTACGACCAGATTTCGGCGTTGCACAAGTCGGTACGTGGCTCGAATCCGGACGCCGCGCTGTACTGGTTTTGCCGCATGCTCGACGGAGGCACCGATCCGCGCTACCTCTCCCGGCGCCTCGTGCGCATGGCCTGGGAGGACATCGGACTGGCCGACCCGCGCGCTGCACAGGTGGCCGGCTCGGCAGCGGAAACTTACGAACGTCTCGGCTCGCCCGAGGGCGAGCTGGCGTTGGCCGAAGCGGTGATCTACCTGGCCATGGCTGCCAAATCGAACGCCGCCTACGTCGCGTATAATGCCGCGCGGGCGTTCGTTGCCAAGGACGGTTCCCGGCCCGTACCGCTGCACCTGCGCAATGCGCCGACCAAGCTCATGAAAGAACTCGACTACGGCAAGGACTACCGCTACGCGCACGATGAGGCGGGCGGTTACGCGGCGGGCGAGAACTACTTTCCTGACGGCATGCCGCCGGTCGCGTGGTACAAGCCGGTCGACCGCGGGCTGGAAATCAAGATCGGCGAGAAGTTGGCGCACCTGCACGAACTTGACCGCCAGGCATTGAAGAGCGCAAAGAAATAGCTAGAACTGAAAAACTCAAAGGACCGACCATGCTAGACATCCAATTGCTGCGGACCAATATCGATGCAGCCTGCGAACGACTCGCCGCGCGTGGCTACACGCTCGACGTTGCCACCTTCCAGAAGCTCGAAGCCGAGCGCAAGACACTGCAGACGCAGACGCAGGACCTGCAGGCCAAGCGCAACACCCTGTCGAAGCAGGTCGGCCAGTTGAAGAGCAAGGGCGAAGACGCCTCGGCCGTAATGGCCGAAGTCGCCGCGCTGAAGGCCGAACTCGACGCCAACGAGCAACGCCTTGGCGAACTGCTGAAGGAGATGGAAACCTTCATCGCCACGATCCCCAATACGCCGCAGGAAAGCGTGCCGGTCGGCAAGTCAGAAACGGACAATGTCGAACTCAAGAAGTGGGGCGCGCCGCGTACGTTCGATTTTCCTGTGAAGGATCATGTCGACCTTGGAGAAGGACTCGGACAGATCGATTTCGCCACCGCGGCCAAGATTGCCGGTGCGCGCTTCTCGCTGCTCAAGGGGCCGATCGCTCGCATGCACCGTGCTCTCGCGCAGTTCATGCTCGACGTGCATACCGCGGAACACGGCTACACCGAGGTCTATGCGCCGTACCTGGTCAACGCCGACAGTATGTACGGTACCGGCCAGTTGCCGAAGTTCGAGGCCGATCTGTTCAAGATTCCGCGTGCCGACGCCGACCCGCTGTACCTGATCCCGAC
>QKII01000004.1 GCA_003249625.1 Propionivibrio sp.
CCGGTACGCGCCCAGTTGCACAAGGACCTGGCCAGACCCGGAGTAGCCATCACCAGGTCTGCCATCCCTGTCTTGATGGCACTCTTGGGCATTCCATCGAACTCTGCGCTTACGGGATCCTGTACCAGCACGACCCCGTTGGCCGCCTTCAGCGCAATCAATCCACGGCTGCCATCGTCAATGGTTCCCGACAGAACCACGCCTGCGATCTTTCCAGGATGCTCCTCCGCCAGTGAGGAAAAAAACACATCGATAGGGCGATGCGGCGCCGCGTGACCTTCCATGTGACGAAGATGCAAGGCCCCCGCCTTGATTGTCATAAAGCGGCCTGGAGGCAGTATGTAGATATGGTCCGCCACCACAGGCATGCCTTCTGTCGCCACTAAAACGGGCATGCTGGTGGAGGAAGCCAATAACTTGTCAAGAAGCGACTCGCGTTCCGAGCTAAGGTGCTGCAGTACGACATAGGCCATGCCGCAATCCGGGGGGATAACGTGAAAAAACGCTTGCAGGGCCGACAGCGCGCCGGCCGAGCCGCCGATACCTACGATTCTCAGCAGATCCGAGGGTGCCGATGACGTCTTATGCGACATTGCGAAATCCGATCGAGGTTCCGGGGCAAGTTGATTGCTGGAGGCGAATTATTTGAATGACGAGCCTCATGAAGTTTAGCCGATACATCCGCGAACGAAGATATGATTTTTCCTGGCGTAGAACATCCAGCCCTTTCGTCGCAGCGACACACTTTCTGCGCGGACAGTGTTGCGCACACACTATTCCGAATAGTCCCCTAAATCAGGTCTGGAAACAGGGGTTGTTCCAGGTGCCATCTCGAGCGATGAAATCGTTAGCCTCCGTTGGCCCCCAGCTGTGTCGTGGATAGATGCGCACCGGCGAGTGGTGATTAAGCACCGAATCGACGACGGCCCACGCCGTTTCCACGGTATCCTGTCGAATAAACAGGGTACCGTTTCCAGCCATAGCGTCGCCGAGAAGCCGTTCATACGGCGACTCTTCGCCATGGCGATCGTCAAGCAGATAGAGCTCCTTCTGCTCGCCGACAAACTCCTTGCCGACGCTCTTTACGCGTGCAGCCAAAGCCACCGCAGAGTTTGGAGAGATCCGGAATCGAATGTAGTTGGCCATTCCGTCATAGGGATGCGAATCGCCGAAGAGGTTCTGCGGCGGGGGCTTCAATTGCACGATCACCTCGGCTGCAGTTCCCGCAAGGTATTTTCCTGATCGCAAGTACCAAGGCACACCTTCCCAGCGCCAGGAGTCGATGAACAAGCGCGCCGCACAGTAGGTTTCCACGTCGGAATCCTTGGCGACTCCGGTTTCATCCCGGTAGCCTTCGTATTGACCTCGAATCAAATCGTCCGGCTTCAACGGGCGCATGGCGCGAAAGACATCGGCCGTCTTGTCATGCACTGCGCCGTATCCACGATATGCCGGCGGTTCCATGGCCAGCAAGGCGACGATCTGGAACAGGTGGTTCTGAACGACATCACGCAAGCAGCCGGCAGTTTCGTAGAAAGCACCCCGCCCTTCCACTCCGAATTTCTCGGAGAGCGTGATTTGTACGCTCTGCACGTAGTTCCGGTTCCAGATCGGCTCCAGAAACGAGTTGGCAAAACGAAAATAGAGGATATTCATGATCGCCTCTTTGCCAAGATAGTGATCAATCCGGAAGATCGAATCCTCTGCGAATACCCCTCGTGCAATGCGATTGAGCTCTCGCGCCGACGCCAGATCGCGTCCGAAAGGTTTTTCAACAATCACGCGCCCGTTCTTGGCCAATCCCGACGAGCCAAGCCCCTTGAACATTGTCTCAAACAGCGCCGGCGGAATGGCCAGATAGAACGCAGGACTTTGCGCTTCGCCCAGCGCTTGTCTCAGCAACTGAAATGTAGCGGCGTCATTGTAGTTCCCGCTGACATACTGAAGCTTCGAAAGCAGGTGCTTTAGCGCGGCCTCGTCGTCGATTCCTCCATTGTCGCTGATGCTGTTCGTTGCGCGCTCGTGCAACTGGGACCGCGTCCATTTCGAGGAGGACACCCCGATCACCGGGACATCCAGGGCACCCCGCTTCGCCATCGAATAAAGCGCCGGGAAGAGCTTCTTGTAAGCCAGATCGCCAGTCGCGCCAAACAACACCAATGCGTCAGATCGCTTTCTTTTCGCCGCATTCATCGTCATTCATCCTCAGGTTCATTGATTCGCTACGTCATTGCCAGAAAGTGGTTACGCCGGCGGCGGACCAAGCAGCGCGGCTTCAACCAGCACATCGACCCCGGCAGCCGGTGTAATGGCCCGCGCCGGAATATCCGCTCCAGCCAGCCACGCTGCGACCGCCGCTTGTTTCGAAGCACCGCTCACCAGAAACAAGACCTCCCGTGCTCTGCCTAGGCGATGCGCACTAATCGATACCCGCTCCGGTGGCGGCTTCGGCGCATTACGTACGGCAAGCACGTCTGGCGATTGGGCAGTAACACCCAAGTCGTGACCGGGAAACAGGCTGGCGGTATGGCCATCCTCTCCGAGCCCGAGCAGAACCAGATCAAATTCGCCAACGCCCCTTAATGCCAAGGCGTAATCCATGGCAGCCCGATCCGGCCCCATCTCGCCGGCAATGGGAAATATCTGAGTGCCAGGGACGGGGACATTAGCGAGCCAGGCGTGTGACGCCATCGCCGAATTTCGCGCCTCGTCCGTTGGCGGCAAACACCGCTCATCGCCAAAGTAGATGTGCCATGCACTCCAATCGGTCGGAACATTGCTCAGCATGGCATAGATGGCGCGCGGTGTCGTTCCTCCCGCGAGGACCAGGTGAAACTGACCGCGCGCCCGGATCGCTCGCCGGGCACTCTCGACGATGAACGCCAGCGCCTGCCTTTGCAGCGCCTGCTCATCGGCAACGGGGTGCCAGCGAGTTGGCGCGGTGCCATCAGAATTCATGATGCATTGCTCCCGCATTAAGCTTAATTACTGCTTCCCGGGCTTTTCGTCGTGCCCGCCAAATTGCTTTCGCATGGCCGACAAGACGCGATTGCCGAAATCTACAAAGTGGATTCCCCGTGCCGCGAGTCGCTTTGACTGGTTTGTATCATCGCGGCAGTAACTGTTGCCACCATCGACGACGATACCGCCCGCATCCAGACGCCCAGACAATTGGTCAAGGACGGC
>QKII01000449.1 GCA_003249625.1 Propionivibrio sp.
GTAACAATACGGGTGAAATAACCGTTCTTTCCCGTTACGCGCCGACCCGCCACTCAAGACGCGGCCAACCGCGGTCGATGGCAATGGCGGCGAGGCGCGCATCGGGGTTTACCGTCACAGGTTCATCGACCGACTCGAGTAACGGCAGATCGTTGGCCGAGTCGGAGTAAAAAACCGTCGCGGAAAAATCACTCAGCGCACGGCCGGAGCGTTCGAGCCAGGCACTGAGGCAGGCGCGCTTGCGCTCGGCAAAGCAGATCTCGCCACCGATGCGACCGGTAAAAGCGCCATCGCGCACTTCCGCTGGCGGCGCCAGCACGTCAAGCCCCAGCAATTCCCCGGCCCCCTCGGCGAGAAAGCTGTGCGTGGCGCTGATGATGATCAAGCAGTCTCCGGCGGCGCGATGCGCCTCGACTGCGTGCCGCGCCACGGCTGAAATCCGCGGTCCGACACAGGATGCCAGGAACTGCGCCCGGCGCGGCAACCACTCGGCGACCGTGCCCCTGCCCAAGAGGGACAACTGAAATTCGATGTACTCGACGATATCGAGCGTACCTGCAAGATAACGGGCATGCCCCTCGGCCTGCCGCTCCATCGCGTCCGGTCCGGCAAGGCCGGAGGACATCAGGTATTCGATCCAGATAGCGTGTGATCGAGGTCGAACAAGACAAGTTTCATTGAAGCATCAATCGATGAAGTTACCGGCAATCAGAAACCGACCACCAGAAAAAAGCCCGGAGCAATGCTGGGCAGCATCGCTCCGGGCCGGGTTACGGTAATGCGTCGATCAGCCGATCGTGAACGCCAGCGAACCTGCGCCGGAATTCAGCGCCACGCTAATCGGCATCTGCTTGGCCACATCACCCCAAAGCTGGCGCGGACCCGGCGAACAGAACAGGTCATCCACCGCCCAGTCGGCACGACGCGAAGCGAAGTACTGCATGGCGGGCGAGTCCATCTTGACCAGCGCCTTCTCGATGACGAACTCGTCCTTGCCGTGGCGACGCTCGATGTTGAGCAGGCCGGTCAGCGGAATGGCGCGTGGCACGCCGCCCTTGTCGAGATCGGTCACTGTGGCCATGTAGCCGGTACGGCCATCGAGGATCAGCGAACCGGCTGTCAGGCCGAGATTGTAGGTGTAGGCGGCGTCGAACAGTGTCGGCGCGCCGCAACGGCCTTCATAGCCGAGGAAGTGGCAATGCGCGCCGAACGGAATCCCCTGATCGATTTCCTTGACGCGAGCCTTGACCATGTCGACCAGCAACTGCTCGGTCGGAATCAGCGAAACCTGCAGATTGCCGTGCGAATCGCGATCGGCCAGCAGCATCCGCACTACATAGGCCGGCAGCGACGCGAGCAACGTCGCGTTAGCCGGAGTCAGCCGTGCCATGACGAATGCCGTCTTGTCGGCATCGGCCTCGGAAGCGAACGCCTCGGCATGATGGGCCAGCACGTCGTTCAGTTCGGCAATGAGCACGTTCATCTCGGGGATGAATTCGATCAGCCCTTCCGGCACGAGCACCACGCCGTGGGTGAGTCCCTTGGCAGCGCGAGCGATAACCGCTTGGGCGATCCGGTCGACGATGAAGGCAAGTGACTGCTTCTTCTCGGCGACCTCTTCGGAAATGATGGTAACCGCCGGCTTGGTCTGCAGCGCCACCTCGATGGTCACGTGCGACGCCGAGCGCCCCATCAGCTTGATGAAGTGCCAGTACTTGAGCGAGGAGCGGGTGTCCTGCAGGATGTTGCCGACCATCTCGCCGTAGATCTTGGTGGCGGTATCGAAACCGAAGGAAATCGGCAGCAGGTCACCGATCTGCAGGTCGCCGTCAATGGTCTTCGGCACGCCGATCACCTGTACGCCGGAGCCGTCGGCCTTGACGCCCTTGAACAGGTACTCGGCAAGCACGGCGGCGTTGGTGTTCGAATCATCGCCGCCGATGACGACAATGGCGTCGAGGTTGTGCTTGATGCAGGTCTGCTTGACCTCGTTGAACTGCGCGTCGGTCTTGATCTTGGTGCGATCGGTCCCAAGGAAGTCGAAACCACCGGTGTTAACGACAGTATCGATATCGGCATCTGTAATCTCGAACAGATTGCCCTTGATCAGTCCTTTCGGACCCGGCTTGACACCGAACAGCGTGTTGCCGGCGCCCAGCGCCCGCTTCAGGCCGACCACGACATTGTGCCCACCGGCAGCCGGTCCGCCAGAGAAGAGAACGGCAACGCGCTTGCCTTGAGCCGCGTTCGGATTGGAGCCCGAGGAGGCGAGAACGACGTTGCCGGACGCCTGCACGGAATTGGGAAAGCTCTTGGCGACGCTGTCGCTATCTTTGGTGCTCAGCACCCGCTCGGTACTGGCAAAGGTTACGGCTTGCGGCTTGGCGGCATCGCCAAACGCGGAGCAAACCGGCAAGGGCAGCGTACGGACTGCCGACTCGAAAACCGAATTGTGCTTCTCCATCTTCACTAGCTGATCTGACAACGTGCTCATTCTTTATTCCTTGGATGAAAAAAAATGGGGGGACAACGACGCAGCTTCAACCACGGCACGAGGGATGCGGCATGCACCGCCCCAGACCGTGCAACGATGCCGTAAATGGCAAAATCGCTCGATTTTACCTTATGAACTTTCGCGAAGTCTTCTGAAACGTTGTTCCAAAAAACCCTTGCGGGAAGCGCCTTGCGAGGAAAATGACCGAGGCAAACCACGACCGGAGTTATCGTCAAACGCCTTGGCTGAGAATCCGCCAAAATAGTCGAAATGACCTGCATCCGATTACGGATCGGATCGAAAACCTGATCACCGACTCCAAACCTGAGAGGCCGATTGAACCTCGGGAAAGCTGTCACGCCATGAACAGCTTTTTTCTTCATCGTCGTTAGCATCCGGACAACGACACCCGGATCGGGTCGAGTAGAGCAGGCATCAAGATATCCCTCAAATGACAGCTTGATCAGCCGGGAGATTTCGGAGTTCTTCATCGAAGACGCATGACGCTGCCAGCCACGCCCCTGCCTTTTCCTGTGGAAACCCGAACTCATCAGCCTGCCGCTTTCGGCTACCATCCTTCGCGGCCGCACCACGAAGATCCGCGCATGTCGCCGAACAGATAGAAGACGGGTACGGGAACGGCCAACAGCAAAAAAGCGTGTTTACACAAGACCCTATCGGGTAAGCGTGTCGACGCGTTTCCGCGTGCCTCTGCACACGGACTCGACTATAATCCCGCGGCCTCCGACCGGCTACCGCTCTACGCGTCGGACCGCATCATCCTACCGATTTTCGCAACATCCCAAAGCATCAATCACCATCACTTTTCTGGAGAGTCATCAATGAGCGCCGCAGAAACCCAACGCATCAAAATCGGCATTGCCAACCCCACCGCACTCGGGCTGTTCGGGCTGGCTATCGTCACGTTCGTCGCCTCGTCGCAAAAGCTTGGCATCACCACCGGCCTGTCGTTCGTCATCGTCTACGCGCTTTTCCTCGGCGCCACGGCCCAGTTGATTGCCTGCATCCTCGATTTCCTCCATGAGAACATCTGGGGCGGCACGGTCTTCGGCGCCTATGCCTTCTTCTGGTACGCCGTCGCCGTCGCCTGGATGATGAAGATGGGCGTTTTCGGCCCCGAACTGGCTGCCGCCTGCGACGTCAAACAGCTCGGCTTCGCCTTCCTCGGCTACCTTATCTTCTCGGTCATGATGACGCTCGGCGCCATGGAAATCAGCAAGCTGATCTTCATTATCATGGTCGTCATCGACGTATTGCTCGCCGCGCTGGCACTCAATGCATTCGGCGTCGCCCCACACCTGACCCACACGATCGGTGCCCTGGCAGAAATGGGCACGGCCCTGCTGTCGTTCTACGCCTGCGGTGCAGTGGTGCTGAACACCTTCTTCGGCCGCGTGTTCCTGCCGGTCGGCAAACCGTTCGGAATTTTCAAATAAAAAAACAAGCCGGACGGCAACGTCCGGCATTGCGCCACACGTTCGAGCCTCCCTTGCGGAGGCTTTTTTCGTTCCCGCCTAGGAGCACTCCTCACCAAAGGCGCAGATATTCTGCAATGGCGGACGCTCCTCACAATTCTCCCCAAAAGCGCAAATCCTCTCCTGAGGCAGCTTTTCGTCGAGAAGCGCGCCAAACTCGCCGATCGGATCGACGGCGTCCGTTTCCTCGCAGTCCTCACCAAAGGCGCAGATATTCACCTCTGGTGCCTTTTCCTCGCAATCCTCGCCAAAGGCACAGATCTTTTGAGCCGGCGGTGTCTCGACCAGCACCTCGCCAAAATCGCCAATTTTCGTCATCGCGGTCTCCCTTTCCGGACAATCATGCATCCTGTGATCGTGTGCACGGGAAAAAATTCCGCTACGGCTCAATCGAGCGCACAAAAAAAGCGGCTGGCGGGACATCCCGCAGCCGCCTTGCTCGCTTATACAGGCTTTTCAGGCAGGGAATTGCGCGAAATTTTGCCCCGTCGAGGCCAACACCCCAAGCCAGGCGGGGCTATTAAGGTCAAGCTGTTTCTTCTGCCCGGCCAACAGGCTGATCGGCACATGCGTAAACACGCCGTGATGCTGACCGATCACCAGTCCGGTCTTTCCAGCCATTCCGGCATGAACCGCATTGCGCGCGTAAAAATCGCACAGCACGGCATCATCGGCACAGGCGGGAACACTGCGGATCATGTAGCTCGGGTCGAAGTAGCGCAGGGCAAAGGGAATGCCCTCGGCCTTGAAATAGGCTTCGATGCGATCACGCAGGAAAATGCCGATATCCTTTGATTTCAGGTTGCCCGAGGCGTCGTACTTGCTTTCACCGCCGGTCATCAGGTGCTGACCCGCGCCTTCCGCAACCAGGATGACGGCGTGCGCCCGCCGCAACATGCGTTCCTTCAGCGCCACCAGGAAGCCGTCTTCGCCGTCGAGGACGAAAGGCACCTCGGGTACCAGCGTGAAGTTGACGTCCTGACTGGCCACGGTTGCGCCGGCGGCAATAAAGCCGGCGTGGCGGCCCATGATTTTCACCACCGAAATGCCGTTATGTACGCTGTGCGCTTCGGTATGGGCGCAGGCGATCGCCTTGGCGGCTTCCTCGACTGCGGTAACGTAGCCGAACGTCCGGGTGACGAAGGCGACGTCGTTGTCGATGGTTTTCGGTACGCCGACCACGGCCAAGGCGTGGCCACGCGAACGCGCTTCCTCGAACAGTTCGGCACCGCCGCGCTGGGTACCATCGCCGCCAACGACGAAGAGGATGTCGACCTTGCGCCGGATCAGGTTATCGACCGCTACGCTGACATCAACAGGCCCGCGTGAGGTATTGAGTACCGTGCCGCCTTCCTTGTGGATGTCCTCGACGAATTCCGGCGTCAGCGGGATCGGCTCGGAGCCGCGCCAGGGATCAAGCCCTTGATAACCGTTGGTAAAGCCGAGGATCTCGCGCACGCCGTAGCCATGATAAAGCTGCAGGACCAGCGAGCGGATGACGTTGTTCAGGCCGGGACACAGGCCACCGCACGTCACGATTCCGGCGCGGGTTTTCTTCGGGTCGAAAAACAGCTTCTCGCGCGGCCCCGCGACTTCGAACAGAAGTTCCTCCTTAGGCGGCGCGTCGGGATCGACGATGACGCTGAAAGGAACACGCGCCTTGTCGCTGACGTGGTAATCGAGCGGTGACGGGTAACGGGCTTCGCCCAATACGGTGATGTCCATGGTCCTTATCCAGAAAGACGGGTTAAAGCAAACCGCAAGTATCCCCGACAGGCCGGGTTTCGGTCAAATGAAACATCGTTTCAAAAACAGAAAAGCCCGAACTTTTTCAGTTATTGACTGTCGCGCTAGAGAAATCTGTCATGCGCTTCCCGAACACAATCGCGATTTGCCCGACAGGGCCGACTGTGCAAGACTGAAAAGCCACATCCCCTCGCCGGCCAGTCGAACGCGAGCGGAAAACGGAACGCTCATCGGAATTGCCGAACCGGGAAGGAGAGAAACGGATCTGGCCCGGCTCCGACAACGAGAAGGGAGATACGGTATGGAGAAGCCCACCGCGCAAGACAGCGCCCCGTCCTGGTTCGACGATCCGCTCTGGTACAAGGACGCGATCATCTACGAGTTGCACATCAAGGCGTTCTTCGACAGCAAGGGCGACGGGATGGGCGACTTCCGCGGGCTGACCGAGAAGCTCGATTACTTGCAGGATCTCGGCGTCAATACGCTGTGGCTGTTGCCGTTCTACCCGTCCCCGCTGAAGGACGATGGCTACGACATATCGGACTATCGCAACGTTCACCCCCAATACGGGTCGCTGGCCGACGTCCGCCAGTTCGTGCGCGAGGCGCATCGCCGTGGGCTGAAAGTCATCACCGAGCTGGTCATCAACCATACCTCCGACCAGCACCCCTGGTTCCAGGCGGCCCGCAGCGCCCCCGCCGGGTCGAAAAAGCGCGATTTCTACGTCTGGAGCGACACGGACAAGAAATACCCCGAGACCCGGATCATCTTTACCGACACCGAGAAATCGAACTGGACCTGGGATGAAACCGCCGGCGCCTACTACTGGCATCGATTCTTCTCACACCAGCCCGACCTCAACCACAACAACCCCGAAGTCGTCAAAGCGGTGATCCGCATCATGCGCTTCTGGTTCGACCTTGGTGTAGACGGGCTGCGGCTCGACGCGATCCCTTACCTCTGCGTACGCGAAGGCACCAGCAACGAGAACCTTCCGGAAACGCACGCGGTGATCAAGCAGATGCGCGCGGTTATCGACTCGCGCTACGAGAACCGCATACTCCTCGCCGAAGCCAATCAGTGGCCGGAGGACGTGCGCGAATATTTCGGCGAAGGCGATGAATGCCACATGGCCTACCACTTTCCGCTGATGCCGCGCATCTACATGGCCGTTGCACAGGAGGACCGCCACCCTGTCGTCGAGATCATGCAGCAGACGCCGGACATCCCGGCAAACAGCCAGTGGGCCATCTTTCTGCGCAACCACGACGAACTGACGCTGGAGATGGTCACCCATCGTGAACGCGACTACATGTACGAAATGTACGCGGCGGACAAGCGCATGCGCGTCAACGTCGGCATTCGGCGGCGTCTGGCTCCGCTGATGGAGAACAACCGCGACAAGATCGAACTGGTCAATTTTCTGCTGATGACGCTCCCGGGGTCACCGATCATCTACTACGGGGACGAGATCGGCATGGGCGACAACATCTACCTCGGCGACCGCAACGGGGTTCGCACTCCGATGCAGTGGTCACCGGATCGAAACGCCGGCTTCTCGCGCGCCGATCCACAACGCCTCTACCTGCCGCCGATCATGGACCCGATCTACGGCTACGAGGCGGTCAACATCGAAGCGCAAAGCCGCAACCCGTCATCGCTCCTGCACTGGACCCGGCGCATCATCGCCGTACGCAAGAACTACAAGGCATTCGGGCGCGGCACGTTGCGCTTTCTCGACCCTGGCAATCGGAAGATTCTGGCCTACATCCGCGAGTGGGGCGAGGAGATCATTCTCTGCGTGGTCAACCTGTCGCGCTCGGCACAACCGGTCGAACTGGACCTGTCGTACTGGAAGACGCGCGTACCGGTCGAACTGATGGGCCGCATCTCCTTCCCGCCGATAGGCACGCTGCCGTACCTGCTGACCCTCAAGGGGTATGGGTACTACAGTTTCCGCCTGACCACCGACGCGGAAATTCCCTACTGGCACGAAAGCCACCTGCCGCGCGCCGAGTTGCCGGTGCTGGTGCTGACCGAAGGCTGGCTGACCTTTCTGGGCGGACGCTCGGACGCCAGCGTGGTGCGGCGAACCATCGCTGCCGCCACCACAGACCAGCTGCAACATGAGGTTCTCGTTCCCTACCTTTCAAGCAAGCGCTGGTTCTCTTCGCGCGACCTGCCGATCGACAGCATCCGCCTCGTGGAAAGCGCCGAATGGACCACCGAACGCGGCAGCTGGCTGGTCACCGTACTTGAAGTCCAGCCCCACGGCGACGCCCCGCAACTGTACTTTCTGCCGCTGGCCATCTGCTGGGAAGACGATGTCAGTGAGGAAAAACTGCAGGCACTTGCCCCCTGGACTCTCGCCCGGGTACGCCAGCGCGCCCGTGTCGGCCTGCTCTACGGCGCTTTCGGCGACGACGCATTCTGCCGCGCGCTGGTACGCAGCATCGGCCGAAACCTTGATCTCCCGCTCGGCAAATCGCATGTCGCATTCCGCGCAGGCCCGGCCTATGCACCGCTCGCCGAGGGCACGGAAACACCTGTTCGCCACCCACTGCTCGAACAGAGCAACACGACGATCTACTTCGGTAACCAGTTCTTCTTCAAGGGTTACCGGCGGTTGCAGGAAGGCACCAACACCGAAGTTGAAATGGGACGTTTCCTCACCGAGGCAACCCTGTTCCGACACATCGTGCCGCTTGCCGGATCGATCGAACTGCATCGTGGCGACGACAGCGTGCTGACTCTCGGGCTCTTGCAGGCCTACATGGAACACCAGCATAACGCCTGGAATTTCACCATCGACTACGTCGAGCGTTTCCTCGCCGACCGACTCTCTCCGGTAACCGAGGGCAACGCAACCGGCAATGTCACGCAGTCGGAAACGCAGCACGGCTTTTTCATGTCGCTGATGCAACTGCTCGGCCAGCGCACCGGTGAATTGCACTGCGCCCTGTGCCAGGTAACTGGCAACGCCGCCTTCGACCCAGAGCAATTCACCGAAGCCGACATCGTCTGCCGAAGCGACGAGGCCCGCGAACGCCTGACCCGCGTGCTAAGTACTCTGGAGGAACACTGCACCGATCTACCGCCTGCGATCCAAGGCCCCTGCCGGCGACTTCTCAAGCATCGCGAGGCGCTGCAGGACCGCCTGGCCCCGTTGACGATTCAAGGGGCCAGCGGCTTGAAAATTCGCTGCCACGGCGACTACAACCTCGGGCAACTTCTGCTGACGCAAAACGACTTCCTGATCACCGACTTCGAAGGCAATACGACTGTTCCCCTCGAAATGCGGCGGCGCAAGACGACTCCGCTGCAGGACGTGGCGACGATGCTCGGCTGCTTCACCTACGCTGCGGCGGTAGCCGTCAACCACGCCACGCAGGAACGCCCGGACGACCGCCATCGCCTCGGGCCGCTGGCGCAGGCGTGGGAAACGGAAACCGCGGCAGCGTTCCTCGCCGGTTACCACGCGGCCTGCGACGAAATACCCGCCATGTTCGGCCCGCCCGAACAGGCGGTCGCGCTGCTCGACTTCCTGCGTCTGGATAACCTGGTCTGCAGGCTCGCCGACGAACTGGCATCGCGCCCGGAATGGCTACCGATCCCACTGTACGGGATCCTGCGTCTACTGGGCACGGAGGAAAACGGGGACACGACCTACAGTGTGTCCGATGTTGCAACCGATTGAACGTGTTTGAACGTAATCAAGCCTTGAAAGAACTCGATCACCAACAACCATAACGAAGAACAAACGGAGACATCCATGCCGCAATCCATTACCACCGTCTGGCCCGGGTCCCCCTTCCCCCGGGGCGCCACCTGGGACGGTGAAGGCGTCAATTTCTCGCTGTTCTCGGAACACGCCGAGGCCGTCGACCTGTGCGTGTTCGACCCGGCCGGGCGGCATGAGGCGCAGCGCATCCGCATGCCGGAGCGTACTGACCAGATCTGGCATTGCTACCTGCCGGAAGCCCGCCCTGGCCTGCTCTACGGCTACCGCGTGCACGGCCCCTACGACCCGGCGCGTGGTCATCGCTTCAACCCTCACAAGCTGCTCATCGAGCCCTATGCCAAGGACATCGTTGGGCGTACAGCCTGGCATGACTCGCACTTCAGCTATCGGATCGGTCATCGCAACACTGACCTTTCCTTTGACCGCCGCGACAACGCCGCGCTGATGCCCAAATGCCGCGTAATCGACCCGGCCTTTACCTGGGGCGACGATCGTTCACCAAAGATTCCGTGGGCCGACATGGTGGTCTACGAACTGCATGTGCGCGGCTTCACCAAGAACCACCCCCATGTACCACCACAGCTCCGCGGCACCTACGCCGGACTGGCCACCGCGCCGGTCATCGAGCACCTCCGCTCGCTGGGCGTCACCTCGGTCGAGCTGATGCCGGTGCACTCCTTCGTCGATGACCGCCATCTGGTCGAACGCGGTCTGCGCAACTACTGGGGTTACAACTCGATCGGTTTCCTTGCCCCCGACCAGCGCTACAGTGCCAGTGGCGTGGTCAACGAATTCAAGACGATGGTCAAGACACTGCACTCGGCCGGCATCGAAGTCATCCTCGACGTGGTTTACAACCACACTGCCGAAGGCAACCACCTTGGCCCGACACTATCGTTCCGCGGCATCGACAATGCTTCCTACTACCGCCTTGTCAGCGACGACCCGCGCTACTACATGGACTACACCGGCTGCGGAAATACGCTGAACCTTCAGCATCCGCGTGTACTCCAGCTGATCATGGACTCGCTGCGCTACTGGGTGCAGGAGATGCACGTCGATGGTTTCCGCTTCGACCTCGCCTCGGCACTGGCGCGCGAACTGCATGCGGTCGACCGCCTCGGATCGTTCTTCGACATCCTGATGCAGGACCCTGTACTGTCGCAGGTCAAGCTGATCGCCGAACCCTGGGACCTCGGCGAAGGGGGCTATCAGGTCGGCAACTTCCCGGTTGGCTGGGCCGAGTGGAACGACCGCTACCGCGACACCATGCGCGCCTACTGGAAGGGTGACGGCGGCCTGATCGGCGACTTCGCCCGCCGCCTCACCGGCTCCAGCGATCTCTACGAACACAGCGGCCGCAAGCCATACGCCAGCGTCAACTTCATCACCGCGCACGACGGCTTCACCCTGCACGACCTGGTCAGCCACAACGGCAAGCACAACGAGGCCAACGGCGAAGACAATCGTGACGGCACCGACAACAACAACGCCTGGAACTGCGGCGAAGAGGGACCAACGCAGAAAGCCTCGATCAACACCCTGCGTGCCCGACAGAAGCGCAACATGATCGCCACCCTGCTTTTTTCGCAGGGCGTGCCGATGCTGCTCGCCGGCGACGAACTGGGCCGTACCCAGAAAGGCAACAACAACGCCTATTGCCAGGACAACGAGATCAGCTGGGTCAACTGGGAGCTTTCCGCAGAAGACCGGCAATTCCTTGCCTTCGTCCGCCGCGCCATCGCGCTGCGCAAGGCGCACCCGGTGTTCCGCCGGCGCAGCTTTTTCCAGGGGCGTTCGATTCGCGGCACCGGGGTCAAGGATCTGTTCTGGGTCACGCCCGAGGGCACGGAAATGACCGACGAGGAATGGACCCAGCATTTCGCGCGCTGCCTTGGTGTGCTTCTTTCCGGCCATGAAATCAACGAGCGCGGCCCGCGCGGCGAGATCATCCGTGACGACAATTGCCTGCTGCTGATCAACGCCCATCATGAAGCAATCCCCTTCCGCCTGCCCGCAACTGCACCTGACATGTTGTGGTACACCGAACTCGACACGCACCACAAGGGTGGCCTGCACGGCAACGGAAAATTCAAGGGGGGAGACACCTACCGTCTCGCCGGCCGCACCCTCGCCCTGCTGATCCAGCGAGGCAAGGAATGAAGTACAGCCACGACATGCCGTTCGGCAGCGAACTTCTGCCCGGCGGAGGCGTACGCTTCCGCCTCTGGGCGCCCGGCATCGCCCAAGCTCGCCTGTCCCTGGCAGGCAACGAATCGCTTCTGCCCATGGACAAGGAGCGCACCGGCTGGCACACGCTGACGGTCGCCAATGCCGGCGCCGGCACCCGTTATGCATTTGTTATGCCTGACGGTCTGCACGTACCCGACCCGGCCTCACGCAGCAACCCTGAAGACGTGCACGCACCGTCCGAAGTCATCGACCCGCGGGCGTTCGACTGGCCCGACGATGGCTGGCACGGCCGCCCGTGGGAAGAGGCAGTGATCTACGAGCTGCACGTCGGAACCTTCTCCCCATCGGGAGACTTCGCCGGAGTCATCGAGCGACTGGATTACCTCGTCGACCTTGGCATCACTGCCATCGAACTGATGCCGCTCGCCGACTTTCCCGGCCATCGTGGCTGGGGCTACGACGGTGTGCTGCCCTTCGCCCCCGAGTCCGCCTACGGCCCCCCGGACGACCTCAAGCGTCTGATCGCGGCAGCGCATGCCCGCGGCCTGATGGTCCTCCTCGATGTCGTCTATAACCACTTCGGGCCGGAAGGCAACTACCTGCACGCCTACGCCCGCGAGTTCTTCAACTCCCGCCACCACACGCCATGGGGCGCGGCGATCAA
>QKII01000195.1 GCA_003249625.1 Propionivibrio sp.
CAGGCTTCACCATCGACCAGGACATGGAACTGCGCTCGGCGGAAAACGCCGTCGTACGCTACGCAAAACACGCCCTCGACGGCGAGGAAATCCCCGGCCATATCGCTGCGGGCAAGGTCGTCACTCGACTGGCGATGACTTGGGCGGACAAAGTATCCTTCGTCCTCGACGACAAACTGCAAGTCAAGCGACTGGCATTCCTCGACATTCTCAAGGAAGCAACTGACGGGAAGGCTGAAAACGAAGACGAGCAATTCGATCTCGATTTCGTGCTCATGACCGGCGAACTGGCGCACCTGTTGGCCGACCTGGTCGATGCGCTGGGCGGCGAAATGCCCGAGGCGGAATAACGCCCGATCAGTCGAACAGCCCCGGCTGCAGCGGTGCCAGGTTCTCGCGCTTGATGGTGAACCGCACCGCTTTTCCGCTGCGGCCGATGGCCTCGACGACCATGCGTCCGGCACACGCTTCTGCCACTACGCGTACGTTGTAGCCTTTACGCATACGGCTGGCTTGACCAACATAGGTCGCGAGAATGCCGATTTCAGGAAGCCAGATGCAATTCTTTTTGGCCATGGGGTGGAAACCGTTGGTAACTCCGCGGGATGATAGCGATACGCTATGAGCACGACAAGAAAATCGTGCGCGAATCCTCGACCAGAAGTTACCCCCTGCAAATCCGATCAAGCCACGCTAGGGTTTCGTCCTCCACGCGTGCACGCAGTGCCGCTGAGGAAAACGTGTGGTCGGCATCCGTAATATCGCATCGGCTTACATTCGGCGAACCCAGCGTTGCCTCCCACGCCTTGTCGGCACTCGCGTAGTCGATGAACTCCCGGGCTGTGTAATCCTGCCCGCTCAGGATAAACAGCGTCTGCCTGGAAAATTCCCGCAGTCCTGCCGCCATCCTGCTCTGAAAAGACGCAACCCGCTCGTTTTCCGTTGCCTGACCGCCGCGCGCTTTGGCCGCGTTGAGCAATAGTTCCCGGATCGACGCGAAGACCTGAAGCTTGCCACTTAGCAGTTTCCGCCAGAACTCGGGTTGCATCAGGCGCTGTCCGTAATAGTGCTTGATGTGCGTCTGCGCCAGACTCGCTTCCGAACGTACCCAAGGATTGAGCAGAACGACACCGCACACACGCTCGTCCGACTTTGTGTGCAAGGCCAGGAGGATGGCCGACGCCGCATCGCAAAGCCCCCAGAGCACGACCCTCTTCACCTGCGGACAAGCATGCATGAACGCATCAATGGCCGCCTGGATATCGTCCGACACGCTTTCGAAATTGCGCATATCTCCGGTACTGTCGCCCATACCGCGGTAATCAAAGCGAAATACGGGATAGCCCGCGTCGGCAAGCCGACGCGACAGCAACAGAAACTGGCGGTGACTCCCGACGCGATACTGCGGCCCGCCGACGACCACCACCACGCCGCAATCGCGAGCCATCTCCGGTAGTGCCGTGATTCCGAGCAATTGCTCGCCGGCGACTGAAAACAGCAGAGGTGTCTCGGAATAGCTCACGCCATTTCCTTCATAGCTGCCAGCGACATGCTCAATAACGCCGGACACTCTTCGATCTCCGTCGTCTGCCAGAACGCGGGGCCGAAAACCGTATGCGCACGCACATCATTCCCGGCCGCCTGCCATTTCTCGACACGCATTGCCGCGGCCGGAGACAGGGTTGCGTCCGGCTTGCCGGAAACCTCCAACCACACCACGCATGACGGGCCAGGCGGCAGAACAAGTTCGGCTTTCTCCAACCCGTTCGCCAGAGCTGAACCAAGCAGATACCCGGAAATCTCGACGGGGTTTCCTTGGGCCAGCGCCTGGCGCAGTTGTTCCATCATCCCCTTGCCGTCGCCGGCGAGCATTTCACCAGCAACTTTCAGGCGCAGAAATTGCTGCAGGAATTGTTTTCCGGAAACGACCGGTTGCCAGAGCAGAAGGTTGACAGCGCCGTCCATCCGCCTGGCCACCTCGCTAGCCAGCAGGCACCCCGCACGCAGCCCCCAGAGCCACATCGGCGCGTCCGTTTTCTGACGCAACCAGGCACACGCCGAAACAACATCGCCGACCCATGCATCCCACGACGCATCGCTGAAATCACCGGAACTGTCACCACAGCCGAGAAGATCGATCTGCAGGACGAGATACCCCTCGGCCGCCATGGCCCGAGCCTGCAGCGCCGCCATGCGCCGTGATTTGTTCATCTCCTCGGCGAAGGGATGGACATGAACAACGGCGCCACGCAGCTGCACTCCCGCTTCCGGCCGATACAGCAGGCAAAAACGCTGCCCCGGAGAGGAAGGCAGAAAGAACGCTTCGAGCGCCATCGTCACAAAATCAGGCAGCCAGCTTGCCCTGCACGAAGTCAACCAGCGTGCCGACCGACGCAAACGCTGCACCGTCGATTTCATCATCCTCGACGAAGAAACCGAAACGCTCCTCCATCGAGGTGATCAGCGCCACGACGGCCATCGAATCGAGTTCGGGAATAGCCCCCAACAGCGCAGTATCCAGCGTAAAGGATTGGCTGCGCCCCTTGAGACTGAGCACCTCGTCGAGAAGCGCCAAAACCTCGTTCTTGACATCCATGATCTCTCCTAGCCTGCCGCGAGGCAGGTAACCGAATAATTTAAGGGCAGTGATTATACCGACACGAATGCGCTATGATCCCGGTATTTTTCCGGACGATGTCCGGTTGCGCGGAAAACAGCAAGAAGCAGGCGCCGCGGAACAAATTCACAGATCAGCGAATCTCTTCCGACTAGAATGATTCCCTGAGCCCGTCACGCAAGGAGTACCACTCAGAATGGCTGATTCCTACCTGCTACCCGACCTCATCGCGAACTCCGCAGCGCGTTTCCCCGACAACATCGCGCTCACCTACGGCAAGGAATCACTCTCCTACTCAGGACTGCAAGCGGCCGTACAAGGATTTTCAAGCGGCGTCATCGGCCTCGGCCTGGAGCGCGGCGAGCGCATCGCCATCTACTTGGAAAAGCGTTTTGAAACTGTGATTGCCAGTTTTGGCGCGCCTGCGGCCGGTGGTGTCTTCGTCCCGCTCAATCCGCTGCTCAAGCCCGAGCAGGTTGCCTACATCATGCGCGACTGCAACGTGCGCATGCTCGTCACCTCGCCCGAGCGCTACGCCCTGCTGAC